>JADFZZ010000010.1 GCA_015232315.1 SAR324 cluster bacterium
CATGAGCTTGGGGTAAGGCAGCATCAATGATTTCAGCGATACGCATACGGTTTAGCCAATGCAACACTAAGGGCTCGTGCGTAAATAACCTGTATAGTTTGAGAGATTCAGTCCTGATCATGTCCACAGGGGATATGGGACGAGATCCCTCCTGACGACACCATAGTGTAAATCTTATTCTTGCACGAGCCCTTAATTCAAAAACAGTCTCAAAAATAAGCGAAAGGACTGCTGAACGCTTACGTTTTTATTTCTTACTCAAACACAATTCACAGCGTTGAATATAGATCTGACATGCCCGATCTTCTGGCAATTGAAGGGCGCATTCCCTGAAGATGTTCAACGCCTCTTCAAAGTTGTTCAAATAATATAGAGAAACCGCGGTTTCAAAAGGCTTAATGATCTTCTGTTTGCTGATACGAATCAGTTCAGGATCGCCATCAAAGACTTCCCAGAGTGTGACAGGTTCTGATTTTCCTTTGACATTCACTCGATCAATCACCCGCAAACAATAGTCACCGGGATTTTTTAACCGATAGAAGGTGTATTCACTGATCAAAAGCGAAATTCCATACTGTTTTGTTAAACTTTCAACCCTTGACGCCAGATTCACCGCATCACTGATGACAGTGCTTTCCATGTGTCCATGCTCTCCGATAATCCCCAGCATCAAATCCCCGGAGTTGAGTCCAATCCCGATCTGGATGGGACTGCGACTGGTTTGAATACGCATCGTGTTATAGTCATGCAAGGCCTTCAGCATCCCGATTGCGGCGCTTAAAGCAGAATCAGCGTCTTCGCCAAACAGTGCCATGATGGCATCACCAATGTATTTGTCGATGAATCCGCCGTGCTGTCGGATCACCGGCCCCATCACCTGTAGGTAGGAATTGATGAACCGAAAATTATCACGAGGTTCCATGGTTTCTGAAATAGTCGTGAATCCCCTGATATCTGAAAACAGGATCGTCATATCCCGTTGTACGCCATCACCAAGATTCACTTCTGTGATACTCGATTTGTTGAGATATTTCACAAAATCGTGCGGAACAAATTTTCTGAAAATATCACTCATACGCACAAGGCGTTGGGATTCTTCCAACTGAAGCTGTAAGGCCATTTCCCGTTCTTCTTTGAGAATGCGCATACGATGTGCCAACCCTACAGAGAGAATCAGCACTTCGAGAAACGCGCCCATATAAATGCCGTATTCTGTAAAAAAACTGGTTTTTACCCACCCGACGTAGCGCAAGATAAAGGGTGGGGTACTCGCCAGCAAAGTGATCCACGCTATGACAAAATATTTTGACGCGATTCCACTTTCAGGCTGTCTCAGACAATGAACTCCGGCACTCAATAAAAAATAGGCTCCTGTGGGAATCACGACCATAAGCAATATTAAGGATTCCCGGTAGGATGTGAACCATAAGGTAACCATCCCTCCCAGACATAAAATGATCATTGTTTGGATAACTTTATCCCATTTAGGCGCATACCTGGCTGTTTCCAGAAAATGTTTGCTGAAAAGGAGGACAAACATGCAGGTCAAAATAGTTATTTCAAGGAATATCCGATGGGTATAATAGAGGTTGTTCCAGATCAGAAGTTCACTAAAAAAACCGTTCAACAGAGTGCTTTCCGTCAGCAGAAACACAAGATACAGCACATAAAACAAATAAGTTTTGTCTCGTATGGCAAAAAACATAAAAAAATTGAACACCCCAATGATAAGCAAACTTCCAAAGTAGAATCCCCACAGCATTTGTGAATGCCGATCTGTTTCAATAAAATGGATGGGTGACCATAATTGAAAAAATAACAGGATAGGGTGTTCAGATTCAATTCTTACATAATACGTTTGATCGGACTTCGGCGGAACTTCAATGGAAAACAGGTTCAGACGGTGTTTAATGTCACGTTTGCTGAAGGGGTAGGCAAATCCGGATTTTTTTATATTCCAGGAACCATCTGTTTGAGGCAGATATAAGTGAATGCTGTCATGCTCTGTATTCATTTCCCACAGCAGACTTTGGGTGAACCCTGTCGGATTTTGAAGCTGGACCCGAATCCATAAGGCGTTATCCATAAAACCAAAACTTGGCACATCGTCATGGTTTGCCTGGAATTGTTTCTGATGTTCTTCTGCAAGAATATCGTTCAAGGTCCAATGGAGTGGAGATTCCATAACCTCCAGAAAGGGTCCCAAAACATACTTTTGCTGATCCTGTCCAAGAACCAGAGGTGCGCTCCAAACTTCAATGCTTGAGCAAAAAAAAGAGAGGAATCCCAAGAAATAGGCCAGATTCCATAAACAGAAGGGATGTTTCTGATAAAGTTTCATAATGATCTGCTGTGCTTATTCATTTTATTGGTAAGGAATACTCAAAAAATAACTTCCATAACTTTTCAAAAGACATTTCCTGCCGGGCATGCGTAGAGACGTGCTATAGCGCGTCTCTACAGACCCGGGCAAGGGGGTGTGTTAAAAAACTTTGGGCGGTTATTCTTTTGTCGTTCCTAAAATAACGTGAGTTCGGGATAAGAATTATCCTGAAATAGACATCCCCCTAACCCCCTTCCAATGGGGAATTATGAAGCAATCCACCGAGAGAATCCCGCTTTGAGGGGGCTTGGGGGGTGTCAATGCGGATTGAATCCGCTTTAGTTTCTTATCCCGAACTTACGTTAAAATAGGAGCAAGATTCGAAATCTGGCGATTTTTTAATTTTTGTCGGTAATGGTTGGGCGATAAACCCGTGTAGCGTTTGAATAGTTTACGAAAGAATCCGATATTTTCATAGCCGAGAGCATACCCGATTTCCTCAATACTTTTTTGAAAGTTTTCCAGTTCTTTTTTTGCGGCATCGACCCTCAATCGTTGAAGATAGACAACAAGCGAATCACCCGTGGCTTTTTTGAAACGCCTCTTGAAATTCCGGGTACTCATTGCCGCACGATTTGCCACTTCCTCCAACGTGATAATGTTCGCGTAATGAACTTCCAACCACTCCTGAACCGCTAGAATTTCCTGATCTTTGTGAGACTTTTGGGCACGAAAAATCACATACGGGTTTTGGGACGTTCTGTCGAGATCCAGCACAAAAGTTTTGGCACAGGACGCGGCTGTTTCATAACCGCAAAATTTTTCAATCAGATAAAAAGCCAGATCAAAACACGCGTAGTTTCCTCCGGAACAAAAAAGTCTGCCGGCATCCGTCATGATTCTTTCCGGGTGGAGTCTGACCTGTGGATACCTTTCCTGAAATTGTTGCGCACAGGCCCAGTGGGTTGTCGCGTCTTTACCATCCAACAATCCTGTTTCAGCCAGAATAAAACTTCCGGTACACAAGCCGGCAATGCTGGCACCTTTTTCAAAATGCTCATGCAACCATGGCAGGACATATTGGGAGACTTGAGAATCTCGCCGTAAATGCAATCCCATGCTGGGTATGAAAATTAAATCTGTATCAGAAATTTCCCCCAAAGAACAATGAGGAATAATGGGCATCCGGTTGATACATTTGACGGGTTGACCATCCAGGGAAACAATTTTCACATCAAATGCGGATTTTTGCATGAACTGTTGTGGCAGGTTCCAGTCAATTCCAGTAGCACACAGAACATCCATGAGTCCGGTAATGCATGAAGACAGCGAATAAGGTAACGCCAGAATTGTCGCTTGGTACATGAAGCCTCGAGAAATATGGAATTGTTGCTCAATTCGCTAACTTGTCAGTGTCCCATAGCGGCTTGAACGTTCATGAAAATTCAAATCACCCAACCAGAACTGAAAAATCGAGACGGCGGCAATAGCCGCGGTTTCAGCTCTTAAAATTCGTGGTCCCAATGGAATCGGCTGAACATGGAACTGCTCTGCCAGTACGTATTCCTCAGGATGAAAACCACCTTCGGGTCCAACAAAAATTCGATGAGGCGTGGAATGCAGACTCTCAATTGAAAGGGATTGTGGCTTCCAGAGAGGAACATCTGGTTTGAGAATCCATGTCTGTGCCTGGCCCAATCCGGTGTTCAAGGCATTTTCCAGGGAGGATGCCCACAATATTTCAGGAGGAGATGTTCTGCCGCATTGTTTACAGGCTTCCTGCACGATTTTTCTCCAGCGTTCCAGGGCCTGCCCGGGGCTGGAAACCAGAGCTTTGGGGGTATGACAGGAATGGAATATCAAAATTCTGGAAACACCCAGTTCGGTAGTTTTCTGCAAAATCAGATCGAGTGCTTTTTCTTTCACCAACGCTTGAACCAGTTCCAGATCAAGCGGTGAGTCATCAGGCGTTTTGATGGATGAAAGAACTTGAAATTCAAAACTTTTTCTATCCACCGATGTGACTCGCACCAGAAAGCGTCGTTGGCGGATATCCTGAAGTTCCAGCATTTCATGCACCCGAACCCGGCGGACAGTCAAAATGTGATGGGCTTCTTCTCCTGATAAAATATATGTTTTTCCCTCTTCCAATTCCTGATCAAATAAGAAATAAGACATAATGTGATCCTGAAACTTGACTGAAACCTTTAAGATGTTTATTGAAATAAAACAGAGCGCAATGTTTCACAACTGACGGATCTTCCGCAATACATAAAAGAGACACGATTTATGGAAAAAACGGTTTTGCTGTTAAATGGCCCCAATCTGAATTTATTAGGAACCCGGGAACCTGAAGTTTATGGACACACAACCCTTAAAGAAATTGAACAGCATATCAATGGAATTTTTTTAGCCCATCAGATTCAATGCCAGACCTACCAGTCCAATATTGAAGGAGAAATGATCAATTGGCTGCATGCGCATCGCACTGCGGATTTTCTGATCATCAATCCGGGCGGCTATACCCATACCAGCATTGCCCTGCGCGATGCCATCCTGGGAATTGCGGTTCCGTGTGTGGAAATTCATATTTCCAATATTTTCAAAAGAGAGTCGTTTCGCCACCATTCCTATATTTCAGACATTGCGGTTGGCTGCGTGATGGGACTGGGAGTCTATGGTTATGAATTGGCGGCACAATATGCTTTAAAACATCTTCAATCTCCATAGGAACGTTCAAAAAATAACAGGGAAAACTTTCTGGTTACGAACGGGACGTTCGTAACGGTTCCATGACCCACCTCCGGTGGGTGCGAAGCAGAGCTTCGCCTGGTGAATAACGTGCCCCACGGGACGTAGGGCACGAGCAAACTTTTACAACTTATTCTTTTGCCATTCCATAGGTACTGTTTTTATGCGATTTTCACCCACACTGATTTTGAATTATACTCTGTTGCTTCTGAGTGTCCTGACGTGTCATTCTCTGGGAAGTTTGTCGGGGAACATCATTCGCCAGCAAATTCTCAACCGTCCCTATCAGAAAACATTCGCGCCCAGGGTTTCTGCCCCACCGGCAATCAGAGACACTGTTTTGGAAAAAGCCGAATTTGAACCGATACTGAACAGAAACATGTTCGGTGCGCAACGAGCTGCTGTAGCTGTGGCCAGCACTACGGAAAGCATGACATCGCTCAAAATATCCCTGGTGGGAACCATGCTTTATCCCAGCATATCGTTTGCGTTTATCAGTCTTCAGGGACGTGAGCAGGATTATTCTGTGTTTCCGGAAGGAAGCTGTTTTGATCCATCTTCCATGCAGATCGCTGAACTATGTGAAATCAACCATGTCATGATCATGAAGATTGAAAATCGTAAAGTCACCCTGACATATCATGGCAAGACAGAAATCCTGATCATGCCTGACGCTCAGGAAACCAGCTTTGCCGCAGTGTCCGCAGCGGCGGCGGTTTCATCGGAGTTTGAACCCAAAAATATCACTTCGACCGGCAATAGTGTCGCACCGCCACCCATAGCGTCCGGCGAATCAGCGGCACCGGATGACGAACAGACCGTATTTCATTTCAAACGGGAATGGGTGGATGAGCAACTGGCAAATTTTGACAGCCTGTTGCGTGACGCCCGGGTGGTGCCGACCACAAAAGATAGCAAAACATTATTTATGTTCAAATTCATCAAGCCCAAAAGCCTGTATGAAACCCTCGGCTTAAAAAAAGGAGATGTCATTCTTGAAATCAACGGACATTCCATTGACAATATCTCGAAGGCTCTCAGTTTGCTGGAAGTTTTACGCTCAGAACGGGAAATTGTTCTGACCGTCGAACGGGATGGTCAGCCCCGAACCTTCAATTACTATATTGATTAACCCCGGGTTGGCCATTTTGTTTTCCAGAATTCCATGACGCATAGGAGGGATCCCTTATAATTCTCATTTGGCTGCAAACCGCCGCATCGCAGCTTAGTTCAACAACGTGAGGGATCTTTACAAACTAAAGTTTTCAGATTCTAACCATGAGCGAAGTATGCCACAAAAAACCATGATTTACTGTTCAGGTCCTTTGTTTTCACCTGAGGAAATTGCCAGCATGACAGCCATTTCCCGGATTCTGGAACAACATGGTTATGACACCTTTCTGCCTCACAGGGATGGCTTTGAACCTTATGTGCTCCCCAAACTGGGAAAGGCCTTAGGATTGCTTCCGGAGGCGGTCAGTTCCGCCATTGATCAGGCGATATTCGCATTGGATGTGTATCAGATTGTCGAACGTTGTGATGTTCTGGTGTTCAATATGAATGGTCGTGTTCCCGATGAAGGCGGAGCGGTGGAA
The DNA here is from genome assembly GCA_015232315.1 of SAR324 cluster bacterium. Classification (NCBI taxonomy): domain Bacteria; class Deltaproteobacteria; species SAR324 cluster bacterium. The sequence goes on from JADFZZ010000010.1 coordinate 6,670, forward strand.
GCTGGAATCGCCTTTGCCTGCGGAAAGCCGGTGGTGCTGTTCAAACAGGATTATCGCACGGTGTTTCATGGCAGAGATAATTCGATGATCACAGGACTATCCCACAAGCCACCGGTATCAGACCTGCAAAGGCTTCCTGAACTCATCCGGGCTCTCCCGGAAAACAGGCCCACCTCGACACCTCAGTTATCTTCAACATTGATGAAAACCGTTCAAACAGGAAAAAAACTTTGGACCATCCGGTCAAAACTCACTCCGAAGCAAAATTTGCATGACCGCGAGCTGATGGATGAAATCCTCAAAATCTGTGAAGAAAAATAGTAATCGTTGAGCTATCAGTATTCAGCTATCAGTGTTTATCCATTTCGGAAGCATTATGACTCAATAGCCGAAAATATCGATTGGCTTCCAGGCTTTGAGAATTCTTGAAAACTAATAACTGACGGCTGAACGCTTACGAAAAATAAGGGTTGATCAAGCCGGATTAAAACGATAGGGGATAAAAAAGGGGAATTGCATAATTCGTGTGAAAATAAGGGGAAATATGAAAATCAAACTGATCCTTGTGACATGGTTGTCACTATTCATCGCACTGACTGACGCATGGGCGCTACCTCAGAGTGAATCAAAATGTGATTCCTGTCTGATCAAAGTCCATTCACTGGAAAAACCGGTCGATCTGGCCGGCAACTGGCTGTTTACCCGGGAGGATCGTGAAACCAACAAGGATGTGGAAATCGACACGTCCGACTGGGTGCTTGTCAAGGCTCCGGGCCCCTGGAAAAAAGCCTATAACGACCATGAGGTTTATCGTGTCGGCTGGTATCGTGGCGTGCTGGAATTCGATCCCGCGTTGATCGGAAAAGAAGTTGTTTTCCTGGTGGATAGCTACATGTCAGCCTTGACGTTCTATCTGGATGGTCAACAGATTTTTCATCGCGGTGAACGAAAAACCAGTGAACGCTACTACGCCATCCAACCGATTCCAATTGCCTTCAAAGTGACGCGAACTCACCATGTGATCACCTTCCGGATTGATACGATTTTAATGGTTGGTGTTTACCAACTGCCGTTTCAGCTTCGGGAATTCAAGGACTTTGATTTTTTAATTTCATTCCTGCATTTCTGGGAAGGCGATTTCCGTCAGTTTGCGGCCAGTATCATTCTGGTATTCAGTCTGTTTTTCATGCTGATCTGGGCCAAAACCCGCTTCAACCTGTATCTGGTCACAGCCCTGATGGGGTTCTTTCAGTATCCGTTTTATGCGGCACCGGGAGATGTCTGGGCCACATTTTTCAATCCGGAAACATTACTGCTGATTCATTATCTGGGTATCACCACCGGTGCGGCATTGCATCATTATTTTGTGCAACATTTTTATAAATTTTATCCCCGTGTGACCCGGATCAACGGTATTTTTGTGATGCTTCAATTTTGTGCTTTTGTATTTTTTATCTTCCATATGAATCTGGAAGTGTTCCAGAAACTCAGGGTTATCTGGCTCCTGAATACTTTTTTTCTGGGTGTTCACATGGTGTATATGCTGATCCGGAGCGTGTTGCAGAAACGTGAAGGCGCGGTCATCATTCTGATTGGTGAAACCATTCTGGTGCTGTCAGGTACCCAGGACATGCTACTGGCGCTGGGAAAAATTGAATCCTTCATGATGATGTTCGCGGGGTCCCTGTTTGCGACCATGTGTATTCTCTGGTATTGTAGCAACCTGTTCGCCAACACCTTTGTGCAGAACAAAAAGTTGCTCACCGACATGAAAAAAATGAACACCGTACTGGAAGAGATGAATGATCATCTGGAAGAACTCGTGCTGGATCGAACCGCTCAACTGCGTGAAAAATCCAATGACATTCTCACCATGCTGCAACATCTTCCCGAAGGCGTTCTCACCGTAATGCAGGATAATAAAATCCACCATGAATATTCAGCCTATCTGGAAACCATTCTGGGCACAAAAGACATCGCGGACCGGGATGTCATGGACGTGTTGTTTAGCAATACAAACCTTGGTGTTGATGCCCTTGCCAGTCTGGACACCGTGTTTGGCGCCTGCCTGGGAGAATTCGAACTTAATTTCTTAATGAATTCACACTTGATGATCAGGGAACTGGACAAAACCCTGGCCGATGGCACCACCAAACATCTGGAACTCACCTGGTCGCCAATTGTCAATGAAGAAACTGAAGAGATCGACAAGATCCTGATCTGTGTCAGGGATATCACGGAACTTAGAATCCTCCAGACTGCGGCCAATCTGCAGAAACGTGAACTGGAAATTATTGGCCAGATCCTGTCTGTGCCGCAGGAAAAATTTCAGGATTTCCTGGAATCCTCCAGAAATTTCATCATGGAAAATGAAAAAATTATCCGGCAAACAACCCGAAAAGACAATGAAATCCTTCAGGAGCTTTTCAGAAACATGCACACCATCAAAGGCAATGCCAGAACCTATGGTCTCGTGCATCTCACCAACATCGTGCATGAAGCAGAGCAGGAATATGATGATCTGAGAAAGCATCCCGACCGGGAATGGAAGCCTGAACTTCTGCTGCAACAACTGGCTTCCTCCTCACGAATGCTGGATGAATATGCCTTGATCAATGAAAAGAAACTCGGACGGAAAGGTCCGGGACGCAGAGGTTCTGCGGATAAATTTCTGATGATTGAGAAAGAGCGGATCACCAAATCCATTGAACTTCTGGAAAATGTAGACTCGCTGGAACCTCTGAAACTGATTCAGGCACTTGACCGGATTCGGGCCACCCTTAAAATTCTGGGAACAACGCCCACCCGTGAAATTGTGTCAGACATTGTGGACTCCCTGCCCTCACTGGCCAGCGAACTGGGCAAGGAAACGCCTGAAGTCACCATCAATGACCATAATATTTTTATCAAAAACCAGGCCACAGGTTTGTTGAAAAACGCGTTCATGCATATTTTCAGAAACTCGCTGGATCATGGCATCGAAACCCCTGCAGAGCGGTTGAAACACGGCAAGGTTTCGCAGGGCAATATCCAGCTTGATGTCCTGATCGACCACGGTCAGTTGCTCATGCATTATCATGACGATGGCCGCGGACTCGCCCTCAGCAGGATTCGACAAAAAGCACTGGAACAGGGCATGATCTTCGAAGGGGATGAGTTGCCACTGGAAGACCTTGCCAATCTGATTTTTCAATCAGGATTTTCTACGGCGGAAAAGGTCACTGAAGTTTCAGGTCGGGGAGTGGGTCTGGACGCTGTTAAAAAATTCTTCCAGAAAAACAAGGGCGATATCATGATTGAACTGCTGGATACCAGCCAGCCTGACGCTGATTTCATTCCCTTTCAATTCACACTCCAGTTGCCCGAAAACCTGGCTGTCCAAGTGAACGAGCTTGAATTGATTTAACACAATTTTCCATATTTTATAAGGTTGTATGCAAAATTTCATTCGTTATCGCTGGCTGTGGTTCGGGTTGATGATCCTGATTATGGCACCCTTGCTGAAGTGGATCGGACCGGCACTCATTCCTGATAATTCGTTGTCGGTGTGGTTTCTTAAAACAGATCCATTGCTGGTGTCCTATCATGAATTTCATGAACATTTCGGCAACGACGAAGTGATCCTGACCGTTCTTGAAGAAGAAAACGGGATCTTCAATCAGGCAACACTCCTGAAGCTTCAGGCCATGTCTGAAAAGATCAAAGCCATTGACGGAGTGGACCGGATCACCTCCATCCTGACCGTTCAGGACGCCTTTGACACGCCGGGCGGCATACGCTTTGAAAAACTGGTGCCCTCCCCGATTCCAGGCGATCCTGCCGAACTTCAGGCCATTGAGACCCGGGCCAGAAACAATATTCTCATTGAAGACAGGTTTGTCAGCAAAGATGGCAAAAAAGCCATGATTTCGATCCAGATGACCACCGGAAATTTTGATGCCATCCGGGACAGGGTTGTGGCGGAAGTCAAACAGGTGATCGATGAAGATCTCAAAGACACGCCCCACCCCATTGGCGGACTTGGTGTGATTTACTCCGCACTGAACATTCTGACCCAACAGGATTTTGGAACCTTCCTGAGTTTATGCTATCTGTTCATGTTTTCTGCCATGTGGTGGGTTTTCCGGAGCGCCCGGTTGCTCATTGGCGGCATGGGCGTGATCCTGTATGGCTGTTTATTCACGCTGTCTATCTATGGTTTGGCCGGACGTCAGCTCAACATGGTCACAGCGGCCCTGCCGACCTTGATCATTGTGTTGGGAATTGGCGATGCCATTCATTTTCCGTCAACGTTCATTCATCTGCGACATGAATATCCCAATCTCACACGCCCACAGATTGTTGAAAAAGGATTGCGTCAGGTTTTTATGCCCTGTGTGCTGACTTCGATGACCACCATTGCCGGCTTTTTATCGCTGGTAACTTCGCCAATGTCCGTCATCAAGGATATGGGAATTTATGCGGCCATCGGTTTGGTGGGAACCCTTGCGGCCAGTATGGTATTCATGACCATCGCGTTTCTCAGTCTTCCGGAAAATGTCCGGTTGCCACGACCGAAATGGATGGGAACTGTGCTCAACTGGTGTGAACAGGCTGTGATTCTTCATCCCTGGAAAGTGCTATCGGCCTTTGTTGTGGTCGCCTTACTCAGTTTCGGGGGGGCGTCCATGGTCAAAGTGGATACCTACACCATCGGATATCTGCCCAAAAGTGACAGGGCCGTGGTGGATCATCATGACCTTGAACAACGCTGGGGCTATTACAATGTCATGGAATTTCTGATCAAACCCAAAGGGAGCCTGCGGGCGGACAGCCCTGAAATTCTGAATGGCATGGAATCGTTTATTGACGAAGTGAAGCAATTCCCCCAGATCCGTGACGGCTCCAGCCAGCATCTGGTCTATCGTCGTCTTGAAACTGTTTTCCGTGGAACCGAACCCCCACCCGGTCCGATGTCGCCGGAACTCATTGCGCAGATGCGTATGATCATCGGTGTTGATTCGATGTCCTGGGACAAATCAGAAGAAGCGTATGATGACAATTTTGTGGCACCGTTCATGATGGAAGACGGTTCGCTGGGAAGAGTCACCTTGATCGGGGCCATGATGAGCGCCTCGGAAGTGTCTGAGCTGATCGGAAAGGTTCAACTCATTGCCCAACGCCACCTTGGTGTCTATGCGGAGGTGGTCAGTTCAGGCTATGTGCCGATGTATGTGACCATCATTGACTATGTGATGCGTTCCCAGATCAACAGTTTTTTTCTGGCACTGGGATTGATTTTTCTGATGATGCTTTTATGGCTCAGGTCTTTCCGATTAGCCCTGCTCAGCCTGATTCCCAATGTGTATCCTGTGCTGGTCATGATGGGTTGCATGGGTGCCGCCGGAATTGATCTGGATGTCACCACCGCCATCATTGCGGCTATTGTGATCGGTGTGGCCATTGATGATACCATCCATTTTCTGTATCACTGGAACGAAGCGGAAAAAGCCCACAAAACTTGGGAACAGGCCTTGAAGTGGACCTTTGATCATTCTGGAAGAGCCGCGATCACCACCACGGTTCTGCTGATGATTGGCTACCCTGTGATGATGTTTGCCAGTGTGAAATCTGTCGTTTATTTTGGCTTTCTGACCACCATTGCGGCATTCACCGCCTTGCTCGCGGACCTGTTGCTCACTCCACTGATGATGCGGCTCTGGCCCCCTAAATCAGTCACTTCCAAATAATCGCTCAACCAAGAGAAGTTTTTATGGAAATTCCATTACTACAGGATATTGCCATAATTTTTGGTTTGTCCATCATTGTGCTCTTCATTTTTGAAAAGATCCGTTTGCCGCCAATCATCGGGTTTCTGCTGACAGGAACCCTGGTGGGGCCTCATGGATTACACATGATCGAAGCCATGCATGAAGTGGAAATGCTGGCGGAAATCGGGGTGGTCCTGTTGTTGTTCACCATTGGACTCGAACTCTCCATCAGGGAACTGGTGCATAACAAAAAAGCGGTGCTGTTGGGCGGCTCCCTTCAGGTATTCCTCACCGTCCTGATTGTTTTTGGTCTATCCCGATCTTTGGGGATCACGCCGGGAACCGCAATTTTCATGGGGTGTCTGGTTTCTTTGAGCAGCACGGCCATTGTGCTCGGGGTGTTGCAGGAAAAAGGCAAGGTTCACTCGTCTCATGGAAAAATGATGGTCGCCATCCTGATTTTTCAGGACATCATCTCCGTGGTGATGATGCTACTCACCCCGCTTCTCCAACAAGGCGACCAGCAGGTGGATATCACCAACGCGCTATTGATTCTGCTGGTCAAGGCGGTCGTGATCATCGGCCTGGTGATTGTGTCTTCCCGCTATATCATTCCCCGTTTGATGTACCAGATTGCCAACACGAAAAATCAGGATCTGTTTCTGTTAAGCATCGTGGGTGTCTGTCTGCTGATCGCCTGGGGTGCGGCCAGTATTGGACTTTCACTTGGACTCGGCGCGTTTCTGGCAGGATTGATCATTTCCGAATCCGAATACAGCCTCCGTGCCCTGGGCAGTGTACTGCCATTCCGGAGTGTTTTTCTGAGCTTCTTTTTTGTATCGATTGGAATCTTGTTCAATGGGCTGTTCCTGCTTGAAAATCTGTTATTGATTCTCATGCTGACCCTCTGTGTGATCGGCATCAAAGCGCTGGTTCTTATGCTGGTAGGCGTTGTGTTGCGATCTGATCTGAAAACAACCCTCCTTGTGGGCCTCTCCCTCAGTCAGATTGGAGAGTTTTCCTTTTTGCTGTCAAATATCGGCCTTGGTTCCGGTGTTCTCAGCCAGCATCATTATCAGTTGTTTTTATCCATCGCGGTGTTGACGATGGGATTGACGCCCTTATTGATGTATCTGGCGCCGCTGTTGGCTGGCAGTCTGATCAAAGCGCAAACAGCGGTACGCTTCAGAAAAGGCCCTGTCAAAGTGAAAGATTCCACACAGGAAGTGGATCTGAAAATGGAATACCATCTGGTCATCATCGGCTATGGACTGCATGGAAAACTGCTGGCTAAAACCGCCCGTGAAACAGCGATTCCCTATATCATTCTGGAAATGGACGCTGAAATTGTGAAAGAAGAAAAACTCAAAGGCGAACCGATTCTGTATGGCGATGCCCGACATGAAAATTTTCTAAATCACGCCTACATCAAAAACGCGTTCATGGTGGTCATTGCCACCTCGGATATCACCACATCCCGTCAAATCGTAGCCCTTGTCCGGCAACTCAATCCCAAAGTCCATATTCTGGTGCGAACCCGATTTATTCTGGAAGTGGATCATCTGACACGAATGGGGGCCAACAGCGTGATTCCGGTTGAATTCGAAGCGGCGCTGGCAATTCAGCGTCAAACCCTGTCCCATTTCCTGATTCCACCCGATGAGATTGAGCGGTTCATGGACAGAATCAGGCAGGATGGCTATCGCAAATTCATTGCGGATGCGGTCTCAGGCAATTTTGAACAGTCTGAGATTGACAAAATGTTCAGTCACCCTGTCAGATGAGAAATATTTCCCCTGAAAGTCGATGCTGATTCCATCACAAACCTCATGAACCATTAACCCGCATGTCAACACCGTTATTTCATTGGGATCTTTTCTGGCCTTATGGCATTCCTCCGCTGTTGACGGTGATCAGCGCCTTTTTTCTTTCCACACTCACCATGAGAGGTGCCAGACACAGTCAGGAACATCAGGTGTTCAGCCTGTTCTGCGCGTTACAGGGCGTGGGCTATTTGCTCGTGACAATGGATGTCCTTCTGGTTTCGCCTGAACTCTCACTGACCGCGTCCCGCATCAACGCGCTGGTCTATAATTTCATCATCCCTGCCGGAATCCATCTGACCCATGCCCTTCTCGGAATCCATACCCGCAAATGGCTCACCAGAGGGGGGTATCTTGTAATCCTGCTGTTGCTTCCGTTCACGCAGGGCGACTTACACATCCTTGAAAAATATCGTACCTTCTGGGGGTTTGTTCCAAGAGGGGGCGTGGTTTATCTGACCTTTTATTCACTGGCCTTGCTGGCATTGATTTATTGCGGAGTGATGCTCCTTCAGGGAATCCTCCGAACGCCCTCAGGTGAACAGAAACTCAAAATCAAACTGCTGTTCAGCGGCCTGTTTTTAAGCGCGTTTCTGAGTCTGGTGGATGGCCTCGTTTCCATGACGCACATCACCTGGTACCCGCTGGGAAATCTGGGCTTTATTCCGTTGGGTATCATGGCTTATGGCGTGCTCCGGCAAGATCTGGTCGATACCGCACGGACATGGTTGTCGCAAGGATACATCTCGAAATTGCTGGCAATGATGGTGTGGGTACCGTTGATCATGGCCGTGGTGTTCTATTTCACAGCCACTGAAGGAACCTTTTATCCAAAGGTGTCAGAGCGAATATTTCCCTATGCCATTCCGTCCGCCATCTCCTTCATGGTGTGTTATTTTCTGGCCTCGTTTTCCTTTTTGAAGGGCAGTCGAAAAATTGAGACGCTCCTGTTTGGAACCCTGTGCTGGCTGTGGGGAAATATGAACCTGGATATCACGCTGATCTCCATGGTGATCCACGAATCCGTGGCCCTGACGATTTCAAGGATGGATCATTTTTTACTGGTGTTGCAGCCTGCGGTTTACGCATGGTTCATTTTCTATCTGATCCGGGCGCCGAAAGTCTTTGTTTTTGGAACCACCCTGATCGGTTTATGCCTCATGCCACTCACCCAGACGGATCTTTATTTTCGGGGAATGTTCCACTTTTACTGGGGATTTTTCGGTAAAAAAAATGTGCTCTTTGATGTTTTCAGTGTCTTAACGACTGTTTCCGCACTGTATGTGATTTTCACCCTGATCACTGAAATCCGTCACACTGAAAACAAAAAAAAGAAAAAATCCTACGAATATTTTCTGGCCGGAGGAGTGGTTTCCGCCTTGTTGTCCATTGGCAACATTCCCGCGGTGTACGGCCTTGAAATATATCCTGTGGGAAATTTTGTATTTATTCCCATCCTGATCATGGCGTATGGCATGTTTCGTCATGATATCATTGAAATCAGTGATTACGCCAAACAGCGAGCCACGCGCCGCATGGCCCAGATGTTCCTGCTGATGGTCTATGTCTCCATTGGTCTGGCGTTCTGGATGGCTGGTGCCGGTCACACGCCCTCACAGGTGTTGCTGCACCTTGTTCCTTATGGCATTCCGCCGTTTTTATCGCTTCTGACCTGCCTGTTTTTTTCATTTGCGGCGATTCGTGTAGGCCGGTTGCGAACCGAACTGGTTTTGTTCAGTCTGATTTGCATCGTCTGGGCCTTCCTCAATGCGGATATCATGCTGCTGGGGGTGGTGGATACCGCGGAGCAGGCACTTCAGATCAGCAGACTGGATCATTTTTTTCTGGTCATGGGACCCGCGTTGTTCCTGCATCTGTTCATGACTGTCGCCGGAGATGTGCGCAAAGCCTGGATGTATTCCTTTTATCTGGCCGGTCTGGTGTTCATGCCCTTGACCCGCTCGGATTATTACCTGAACGGAATGTCGCGATATTACTGGGGATATTATGCCACCAAAGGGATTTTGTTTGATATCTTCGGGGCGTTGTTTCTATTTGCGGTATTCCTGGGATTTTATGTTTTAATCAAGGACTGGAGACAAACCACCGCGCCCCTGAAAAAACAAACGCTGAAATATATTCTTCTCGGATTGACTGCCACCGTGATTTTGAATCTGGGAAATTTCCCGGCGCTGTATGGTTATGAAATTTATCCTGCCGGCAATTTCACCTTCATTCCCATTCTGCTGATTGGTTACGGGTTGTTACGCCGCTATTTCAACTCTGTGAGCATATTCTTCCGCCAGATCCTGCATTACACCTTGCTGTTAGCCGTTATTGGCGCAATGAGTTTTCTGATTTCTCCCTCGCTGTTGACTATGGCAGGTCTGGCCCTGGCCACAGGTCTGTTTTTCAGGACAATCAATCGCTGGATTGAAATCATGCTCAATCTGGTGTTTCAAACCGACACCCAGGACTGGCCAAAACTGCTGCAACAGGCCAACAATAGACTGTCCATTTCCATCAGCGTGGACTCCATCCGGCAAGCCCTGATTCCCTACTTTCTGAAACATCTCTCCTGCCAGAAATGCTGGCTTTTTTTCGAACAGGACCATGCCCTTTATTTTGAAGGTGACAGCGTTGTTTATGCAAAACATAATGATCCGGCAGAGTTTACTTATCAGCTACAGGATCATGTCCGGTTCAGCGCGGAACATCCGGTCGTTCAGATGTTGTATGAATTACAGGATCAGGTGTTGGCAGAGCAGTTGGATGAATGGATGCGCTCCCGCTCACTGCGACTTTCCCCTGAAGACCTGTTCACCCGGGGGGTTGTACTCCAACCCGTGTTTTTCCATGGTGCGCTGGTGGGTATCATCGTGCTTGAAGAAAAACTCAATGAACAGTTGTATTCTTTTGAAGAACTGAGATTCATCCGTCATATCAGTTCGTCCCTGGGGCCCATCATTGAAAATGTGAAACTGGTCAGCACCCTGGAACAACGAATTCAGGACCGTACCCGGGATTTACAGAAGGCTCACCAGGAAATCAGTCATCTGAACGAAGTGACCCAGGCGGTGAATTCCTCGCTGATTCTGGAGGATGTTCTGAAATCTTTCATGGGCGTGATGCTCGAGATCTTTTTCTTTGACCAGTTGGGAGTGGTCTTTTTACAACCCGATGAACATCTGCATTTTGTCAGCTTTTCTATTGGTTTTACAGAAGAGCAATTGAAAGCCTTCATGGCTATCCGGATTCCGATCAAAACCAGTTTAAGTGTGTACGCCTCAACCGTGCTGCATAATGAACCGAGTTATTTTCCACAAATTGATGAAAGCATGCAAAAACTGTTGGTGGAGGATGACCGCATCCTGTTCGAAATCAGCCCGGTCAAAAGTATTTTGCTGTATCCTGTCGTAGTGCGAGGTAAGGTCATTGGTCTGCTTCATTTCGGCAACACGAAAGCGTATTATGATCTACAGGAAGCGGACATTGAAAAAATTCAGCGTTATGTGAGTCAGATCGCGTCTGCCATCAACAACGCCAGACTTTTTGAAGAGTTGAAAACCACACGGATCCAACTTGCTGAAAGCGAAAAAGTGGCCGCCATGACCAAGACCTTTGAGAAATTTGTGCCCAAGCCGTTTCTGCTGCGGATTGCCCGTGAAGGACTCGAAAATATCGAACTCGGGAAAGGTCAAAGCGACAACATCACGATTCTATTTTCGGACATCCGCATGTTCACGGCCCTGTCTGAAAGCATGACGGCACAGGAATTGATGAACTTCCTCAATTCCTACCTGCAACGCATGAGTATCCCGATCCATGAGTTTGGCGGATTCATTGACAAGTTCATTGGCGATGCGATCATGGCGTTGTTTGATTTTCCCGACAGGAATGATTCGGAAGAAGCCGAATCCGCCGTCAAAGCGGCGATTGCCATGCAGAACGCGCTCAAATTATACAACCAGCATCGAAGTTCGCATGGATATCGCGCCATCACGAATGGCATCGGGATCCATAGCGGTCAGGTCGTCATTGGAACTGTCGGTTCAGAAAGCCGGATGGATTCCACCGTGATTGGCGACAGCGTCAATCTGGCCTCCCGCATTGAAGGCCTGACCAAATTTTATGGAGCCGATATTCTGATCAGCTCCCAAACCCTGGAGCTGATCCGGGATAAAAGCTGGCTGAAACTCCGGGAACTGGACAAGGTAAAAGTTCAGGGCAAGAGCAAATCCGTGGGAATCTATGAAGTTCTCAATCATTATTCCACCGAAATTCAGGAACTCAAACGTGCGTCCGGCCAAATGATTCTCAAGGGATTGGTGTATAGAAATCTTCAGGACTGGAACACTGTGCAGAAGTGCTTTGAGCAGGCCTTGAAATGGTATCCTGAAGACAAAGCCGCTCATTTTCTTATGGAACAAACCCGTCAAATGCAAACCATGCAACTCCCTGAAGATTGGGATGGATCACTCATTCTGGAACAGAAGTGATTCCCTGTTATCCAGCCCACAGCAGTTGACAGGTAAAAATAGCTCTATAAGGAGACAAGGGAGGAGTTTGCTCAAAAACCAGTGTCTCGCTAATAAAAACCATCAATTTTAGTACTTGACACATAGTAGGTCGATATTTTGTTTAGGAATTGACTCTATCCGGAATAGTCTGTTAATTCTTTTTCCCTTTAATCATTGCCATTAACATAGATCGTTAAGATTTAATCTTTTCAGTGATTCCGTATATGAAAATCATTATTGCTGGCGCAAACGGAATGCTAGCTCAAGATATCATCAAAATATTACACAGCTATCCTGAATTCAATGTCTATCCTCACAATGAATTTGAACTTGATATCACTTCTGTTGAATCCATACACAATGCACTGAAGCGTATTGAACCGGATGTGTTGATTAATTGTGCGGCATATACCCAGGTTGATGTCGCCGAAAATGACGAAAAAAAGGCCTTTCTGATCAATGAAACCGGAGTTGAGTATCTTGCGAAAGAATGTTCAGAATTCCACTGTAAACTGATTCATTTTTCCACTGATTTTGTGTTTGATGGGACGGCCTCAACTCCATATAAAGAAAATGACATTGCCGGGCCACTAAGTGTTTATGGGAAATCAAAACTGGCTGGAGAAATAAAAATTCAGCAATTTGCAAATAGTTATTTGATTATCCGTACATCATGGTTGTACGGCGTGAATGGCAACAATTTTGTAAAAACAATGCTACGGTTAGCACGTGATAGGGATCTCCTTAAAGTGGTGCATGACCAGACGGGTTGTCCAACCTGGAGTGCTGATCTGGCTGAAGCGACACTCGAATTGATCAAGGTGGATGCCACGGGGATTGTACATTTTTCTAATTCAGGGCCCTGCACCTGGTATGATTTGGCCAGAAATACCATTGATATGGCTTATGAGTCTTCGATAATTTCTCGAGTCACAACCATTCATGCCATTCCATCAAAAGAATATCCTACGCCGGCCAGGCGTCCTGCCTATTCGGTTTTGGATTGCAGTCAATACAAGCAATTAACAGGAAAAAATCCACCCTTCTGGAAAGACAGTTTGAAACAGATGCTTCTTGAATTCAAAAGTCACTCAAAAGTCTTTTGAAATATTTAGCCTTAGGTTGGTGATATGTTCGAACTGATCAAAAATATTATGAGATCTCGTTCACTCATAGTGGTTATGGGGGTTCGTGAGATCAAAATGAGATATACTCAATCCGCTTTAGGGGTGGTTTGGGCATTTCTGCATCCAGCAGTCATGACTTTTTTATATTGGTTTGTATTTTCATTTGGACTCAAACTGCAACCCGCAGGAAATGCGCCCTTTTTGATATGGTTTTTTTGCGGTTTTATTCCATGGATTTCTTTCAGTGAGATGATCACCATGATCACTCCGTCCGTGGTCAATCATCCAGCCTTGATCAAACGCACACTGTTCCCCAGTGAGATTTTTCCGGTAATATATGCCCTTGTTTCCGGATTTGGACACATCATCATGATGGTTATTCTTCTGCTTTTACTTTTGCTCAGCCATATCCCAGTCACATGGTATGCCCTCCAGTTTTTTTATTACAGTGCCGGATTAATCCTGTTGACCATTGGTTTGGGATGGCTGTTTTCGTCACTCAATGTTCTGTCTCGTGATATAGGCCAACTCGTGGCAATTCTGCTTCAGGTATGGTTCTGGGCAACACCGATTATTTATGGACCTGAATTGGTTCCGCATTTTCTGCATTGGGTCCTGCAAATCAATCCTCTGTATTATGTGGTGCATGGCTATCGAAATACTTTCGTCTATTTCCAACCATTTTGGAATGATGGGGTCACTGCGATTATTTTCTGGGGGGAGGTTTTGACAATTTTAATTTTGGGTGGATTTGTGTTTAAGCGCTTTAAACCTGAATTTGCGGATATTCTTTAGAGGCTTATGGCAAACAGTAACGCAGTCGTTGTGGAGAGCCTAAGTAAAAAATACAAACTTTATCCTTCCCCTCAGGCAAGGCTCAAGGAGTTTCTTCATCCATTTCATAAACGATACCATAAGGAATTCTGGGCATTGAATGATGTTTCATTTCAGGTTCCTCAAGGGCATACTTTTGGCGTAATCGGACGAAATGGTTCAGGAAAATCTACTTTGTTGCAATTGATCACAGGCGTGATTCAACCAACGAATGGAATGATTGTCAGTCATGGAAAAATCTCGGCATTACTTGAATTAGGATCAGGTTTTAATCCTGAGTTTTCCGGACGGGAAAATGTGATGGTTCAGGCCAGTGTGATGGGTCTCACAACTGAAGAAATCAAGTCACAGATGGCAGAAATCGAGGCCTTTGCAGACTTGGGTGGGTTTATTGATCAACCTGTCAAAACCTATTCTTCAGGAATGTATGTGCGCCTGGCTTTTTCCACCGCAATTCATGTCAATCCTGATATTTTAATTGTAGATGAGGCGTTGGCGGTTGGAGATGCCAAGTTTCAGTCCAAATGTTTCCGTAAGTTTGAACAGTTTCGCAAGGATGGAAAAACCATTATTCTGGTAACCCATGATCCCAATGCGATAGTGCGATATTGTGATACCGCACTCCTGTTGGACAATGGATCTCTGGTCGAAATGGGAACTCCCAAAACGATTGTCAATCACTACATGGAATTGCTCAATACCGGTTCTCTTTCTTCGAAAAAAAATGACAAGAAAGACGAAAAACCGGAAGAAGTCGCACATGCGGGCTATCAGTTACCTGACGCAACACGCCTCAACACCCCTCTTGGAGAATTTCTTAAGGAGTTTCATACAGAGGATCGATGTCCGTTACGCAACTCCTATAATCCCAATGAACACAGATATGGAACTCGGCAAGCGGAAATCATTGATTACATGATTGTGAATAAGGAGGAGTATGATCCTGCAGGAATCCGCTCACACGATGAAATCGAAATATATCTTAAAATCAAATTCAATGAGGATGTGGAATTTCCAATTTATGGTGTCACTCTGAAAACATTGGATGGTATTGAAGTCTATGGCAACAACTCATGGTTTTCAGAGTCAATTGTTCATCCTCATTCTGCAGGTAGCTTGGTTTTGGTACAGATGCGGTTGAACATGATTGTTGCCGGTGGTGATTATTTTTTAAATCTTGGGGTTGCCTGCAAACCACCTATTGGCGATTCAATTGCCTTGGATCGACGTTATGATCTGGTGCATCTTAAAGTTCTGCAAGAAAGTCGAAGTCTGGGGTTTGTCGATCTGGACGCAACGATCACTGAATACAAAACACTGTCAACGGTTGTTTCCTGAACAAACCCGGTTTATCCAGCCTAACCTGCTATAATATCTCTATGGATGAAAACTCATGAAATTCCCTGAAAATTTTGAGAAATTTCCGGAAATTCCCCTGTGGAGTTCCTCGCTTCACGCTCAATCAAGCAACTTTCAATACTCAGATGGAGACGATGCTGAAAATTACATGTTGCAGGCTGTCAGGGATGCCAGGGATTTAGGACCGCATTCGATCGAACTCCAGCAAAAAATAAAAGATTGGTCCTCAGAATATCATTTTTCATTCAAACGTAGCAATTTGCTGAGACCCTTTAACCTGTCAAGGGAAGATACCGTCCTTGAATTGGGTTGCGGATGTGGTGCAATCACACGCTATTTGGGGGAAACCTGTGGCGAAGTGGTTGCTGTTGAAGGCAGTTTGAGACGTGCAGAGATCGCCGCACAACGATGCCGGAACTTGAATAATGTAACGGTTATTCAATGTAATTTTCAGGAACTGGAGTTAAACCGGACTTTTGATGTAGTCACCCTGATTGGTGTACTCGAATACAGTGGAATGTTTCTGAATGGTGAGAACCCTTACCTTCAATGTCTGGAAATGGCCGGCCGATATCTATCGCCTGAAGGGATTCTGGTGATCGCCATAGAAAACAAACTGGGATTGAAATATCTGGCTGGTTGCTCGGAGGAACACACATCAAAACGATATCGTGGAATTGAGGGGTACTCTACAGATTCAAAAGTCTCGACGTTTGGTAAGGACGAACTTCATCGTTTGTTAAGAAAATCCGGTTTGATAGAACATGAATTATTCATTCCTTTTCCAGATTATAAATTGCCTGACGGAATGATGGCGTTTTCCAGAATTAAACCCCAACCTGAAGCTCCATTTTTATATCAATGGTTTTCTTATGAACGGTCACGTGATTATTCACTGATTCAACAACCTGGCTTTAATGAATTTCTGGTGGCTCGGGAATTTGAAGCGAACGGTCTGTTAGAAGAAATCGCCAATTCTTTCGTGGTGATTGCTGGAAAAAATCCGGAAGCACTGAAAAGAATCACCGAGGCATCATGGTGGATAAACAAATATAATGTGTCCCGAGCAAAACCATACATGACTTCGTTAAGCATGGAACCACAGTCTGATCGTCTGGTGATCAAAAAACAACCAATTTATCCTGAAATACGGCAAACCTTTACGTTTCCGGACGGGTTGAATCATGATGCTGAAGAAATAGCTGATTTTATACCTGGAACACCTTTAATTGAAAAACTGCTGAGAGATTTTGCTTCAGGAACCTATTCGCTAATAACTTTTTTGCGAGACTGGCTTGAGTTTCTAAATGCGGAATCCAGAAGATTGAATTGTGCTGAGGGCGAACTGCCAGGAAACTATATTGATTGTGTTCCCTGGAACATCATGGAACAACCGGATGGAACCCAAGTCTATTTTGACCGTGAGTGGAAATATGGGGAAACTCTTTCTGTCAAATTCATATTCACACGGGGACTTATTTTTATTTATCATTGGTTCCATCGCAAAATATATCAGGAATTGTTTCCACAACTGAATACATATTCTTTCCATCATTTTTATCATTATTGTTTCAATGAGCTTTCGCTTGGGACCTCTGAGGAAGAGTTTGAGTCTCTTATGAAACTGGAATGGACTTTTCAGAAGATGGTGAATCCTGAAGTATTGGTTACCCTTGTTAGTTTTATTCAACAATTCAAACAGGAGCAATGGAATCGCTATGGTAATCTGGATTATTACCTAGAACATGCGAAAGAAAACATCCAACAACTGAATACTCAAATAGAACAGTTGAATACTCAAATAGAACATTTGCATACTCAAATGGATAAATCCAATGCCAGATTGCTGGAATACCATTATCTTGTCAAACGCATGGAAGCAACACTCGCATGGAGAACGCATGTACTATTGCGAACAATGATCAAACAAGTCCCAAGACAAACACTACAATTCCTGAAAAAGAAAACGCCTTTAGCCAGACATTTGGTTCAGCAACATGGATGGAAATATTTTATTGTGTATTCGATCAAATGGTTTGCCAGGAAAATACATATAAAAACACGCTCTAAATGGAGGACATTGCAGTGGAAAACTCATTACCGTCTGAGTCACATTGATTTTTTGCATTCCTATCTTCCCCAGTTATTACCCTACAGTCCTGATCCTGCCTATTATTCCTGGCTAATTCATAATTATCCCCAGAATAATAAATTGAAGGATATGCAGGAAACAATGAAAAATTGGCAATATCATCCATTGATCAGCATTATTGTTCCAACCTACAATTCTCCAGAAAAATTTTTAAGAGAAATGATACAGTCTGTACGGAGTCAGCTTTATTCCAATTGGGAACTATGCATTGCCGATGATGCGTCGCCTAATGCGCATATTCGAACAATTCTTGAGGACTATCGTAAACAGGATTCACGAATCAAGATCTGTTATCGTGAACAAAATGGTCATATTTGCCATGCCTCAAATTCAGCTCTCGAATTGGCAACAGGGGAATACATAGCCCTGCTGGATCATGATGATTTGTTAACGCCTCACGCCTTGTATAAAGTTGTCGAATTGCTGAACAAGCACTCTGACGTGGATATGATTTACAGTGATGAGGACAAGGTGGACGAATCAGGCTATTTGAAAGATCCCTATTTCAAGGCAGATTGGAGTCCTGATACATTTTTGAGCAGGATGTATACCTGCCATCTTGGGGTTTACAGACGTTCCCTCATTGATAAAATTGGTGGATTCCGTCCGGGGTTTGAAGGTGCTCAGGACTATGATCTGGTACTTCGGTTAACGGAACAAACCAACCAGATTTTTCATATTCCAGATATTTTATATCATTGGAGAATTCACAGTGGTTCCACGGCAATGGGGGGGCAGCAAATTAAACCATATGCCTATGTCGCCGCTGAAAAAGCGTTGAAAGAAGCATTGGAACGACGTGGCGAACCTGGAACAGTCAAAGGTGTTGAACAATTACTTGGAAGTTATGAAGTCCGTTATCAGATCCAACAGAATGATTTGGTGAGCATCATTATTCCGACACGAGATTTGTCTTCAATTCTTGAACGATGTTTGCGTTCTATCGTTGAAAAAACACTGTATCCAAATTATGAAATCATTCTCCTGGATAATGGTAGCCGCGAACAGGAAACACTGGATTTATTTGATCGCTGGAAAATAAATTATCCTACGCAATTTCATGTTGTCCGCCATGATGTGCCCTTCAATTATTCCATCATCAATAATCACGCTGTTCGGCATAGTAAGGGCAAATATCTTTTGTTTTTGAATAATGACACAGAAGTGATTACTCCCGACTGGATTTCTGCAATGCTTGAACAGGCACAGCGTCCCTCCATTGGGGCGGTGGGCGCAATGTTGCTTTATCCTGACGATACCATTCAACACGGAGGCGTCGTGCTGGGACTTGGTGGTGCCGCGGCCCATAGTCATCGATGTTTCCCCTCAACCAGTCCCGGATATGTGGGGCACCTCTGGTGTGTGACCAATTATTCAGCGGTGACTGCGGCTTGTTTGATGTGCCGCAGGGATGTTTTTGAGGAAATTGGTGGTTTTGAAGAAACACTGGCAGGAAACTATAATGATGTGGATTTATGTCTGAAAATGGTGGCCAAGGGATATCGAAATGTTTATTTACCGCATGTAAAATTGTACCATCACGAATCAAAAAGCCGGGGCAAAGACACGACTCCAGAAAAACAGGCAAGGTTCCTTCAGGAATTTGATTATTTACGCAATAAATGGCCCGAATTCATTGAGCACGATCCGTGCTACAATCCACACCTCACCCGAAATCATGAAGATTATAGTATTCGCACTCAATGAGTTTCATGCAAACGATAAAAAAATATAAACATATTATTCTGCTCATACTTCTGGTTTTATCATTACATTCCTGGTTCACCCAGATTACCTTCAGTGAGTTGTACGCGGTCAAAGAAAGTCCATTGTTCAAAACACTGAAACTTAAAATTTATTCTCATAATATTTTTCGTACAGATGACACCTATATCGGAGCACCACTTCATCATTTGTTTTCAGGTGAGTTTCTAAAATCATTTGTATTGGATGGTGGATTTACACCTTATATTGGTTTCGGATCCATTGAGCATAATCAGCGGAATCAGGCATTTTCTCTGTACAATGCTGGATTCTGGTTTTTTGGGCCTCAAACAGGGCGGAACTATCTCTATTTTCTTGTCTTGATGACCGGAGTGGTTGGAATGTATCTCCTGTCGGGTTTTTTAACAGAAAGCCGTACAGCACGATTGAGCATGGGTGTGTCCTATGGTTTTTCAGCCCATTTTATGGTTTGGCTGGTTGGCGCTCACAGCATAGCGTTGACCGGAAGTTTGATACCGATTTTGATTTATGGCGTAATTCAGATTTTTGAAAGACAGAAACTCCGTGATCTTGCTTTATTTGTATGGGCATCATGGGAATTTATTCAGGCTCATTATCCTCCCAGCCAGATCATTGCCGCATATTTTATCATGGTGGTGCTCAGTATCTATTTATTGAGCCGGTTAATTGAACAACGAAAAAATAATCAAATCATATCTCGAATTATTAAACCCTCTGGTTTGTTTCTGAGTTTGGCTATTTTCGCTGTAATCGCATCGGTCCTTGTGTGGTTTCCACGTGTTGAATTTTTGAAAAATACCCAAATAGCTGAGCGCGTGTATTCTCCGTTTGGCTTTCAAGCCATTCTGAATTCTGATCTTCTGCTTTTGAGTGTTTTTCCCAGATTTTTTGGTGCAGGAACCTACTGGAACTATGCGGCCAACACCTGTGAAATGGCTTATGGTGTGAACGCAATTATTGCCGGGTTTGCTTTATTGTCAATATTCCGGTTGCCGTGGGAGTTATCAAAAATACGAAGGCTCATTCATGAGATGAGTACAGCACAGAAAACTTTATGGGTCAGTGCGGGCATTTCTCTTTGGATTTTGACAGGTATTTTCTTTAATAGAGGTATTTTTCCGCTTAGCTTTCTGCCTTTCATGAATAATTTTAATCCAAGAAGAATTTTTTTACTATGTAGTTGGGGCCTTGTTCTGTTGGGCGGTCTGGAAATTTCAAGAATGTTGAAAAACCCCGGTCATCCACGTTATGTGATTGCAGGATTTTTTGCTCTTTCATTGAGTACCGCCATGCTCATGATTTGGGGCCTGTTCAAACAGAATCCACCCTTTGCTTATCCTGAAGATGTTTTGATTGGTTTACTTGGGTTTTCATTTATTTGTCTTACAGCTTATTTCAAGGGTAATTCCAGATATCTCAATGTTGCGATTGTCGGTGTTGTATTTGTGGTCTCAGTTTTCTGGGTGCTGGAATTCACTCCACGTGTGAGTCAATTCAAAGTTGATAACATGCATCCTGTGATTAAGCGTCTCAAACATGAATTAAAGGATGATTTTTTCTATGTTGTTTTTGGCGATCAGACAGCAACCTGGAATTTGGCAGGATTTTTTGGTATTCCTACTCTTGATGAATATGATCTAATTGGAGAAAAAACACAACAATGGTTTGGTGCGTTGAGCGGAACCCCTGTTTCTCCAAATCCAGGTGGTATCATATTCACCACCGATCCTACACAGCAACTGCTGAATAACAACCTGTTTCAATTAGGGCGTAACACACGACTGTTGGAGCATTTCAATGTTAAATATGTTCTGTTGAGAACTCCTCTTGAAAATCCAGACTTTGAACTTTCAGAAAAATATAATGACATCTGGCTGTATCGGTTCAAACACTATCGTCCAAGAATTTACGCACCATCATCCGTAGAAATTCTGACTGACCTGCAATGGACAGATCAATTAGCATCCTATCAACATGAAGTGAAGGATCCCCGAGTGCTGGTCAAGCAGAGTGAACTGGGCAAAGAAAACATCAACTCATGTCCAGAAGTTTTTACCTGGAAACCAGACAATCTGGGCGAAGGAGATTTAAATTTTGAGCAACCTGTAGCAGAAGATTGTTTTTTATTTGTTGCGGCCAAATATTCTATCAATTATGAATTTGAGGGGGATGCCGACGCAATTCAAAAGATATCTGCCAATGATTTATTCACGGGCTTGGTTATTCCTGCTGGCACAAAAACATTCAGTATGGAATATGTGCATGAGGATTACAGACGATTTGGGCTATTCTGGTTGATTGGAACAGCGGGGATTTTAGGAATAATATGGCAACTGCGCAAAAAGGGCTGGGAGTGGTGATCTTATTTCAAACCGGATTGGATGGTTTTTAAATTCAACTGATCCTGTTCTGTGTATTCCTGTTTTTGTTTTAATTCTCCACGTCCGTTGGATACCCCAAAAATTTGTTGGGGGTGGTTGACATTATCCAACACAATCGCACCGTTTTCTCCTAGTACCCCTCCTGAAACCAGAGATATTCCACTTATATTTTTTCGACCAATTTCATTTTCCAGAATTTGAGAGTTTCGGAAAATAGCGGACACGACTCCATCAAGTGCGGCGGTGATATCCGTGCGGTAAATTTCAATCTGGTGTTGCTGACAGAGATCAATGGCTTCGGCAGTCAAAGTACCTTTTCCCACATCCACCACATATCCATTTTTTTTCATTACAGAAACCATATCAGCGTCAATCACCGAGGGTTCGTTGCTGCAACCGATAACAGCATCCACCATCAGACAGGCGTTGACACCGCAAGATGTATAGTTGGCGGAAGCAATGGTAGAGAATGGTTTGAGTATATTCAGTGTATTGGCCAGTTGCATCCCCAGATTTGCATCCCGACGAACGACATTCACCGAGGCTCCGCTTTCCAGAAGTCTGAGCGCGACCTTGAATCCAATATTACCGAATCCAATGATCGCAAAGCTTTTTCCGGAAAGAACCCGGAGTTTTCTGGAAATAAAATACCACACCGCATCGGCGGTCAGATCATTGGGTTTGAATTCGTAAAAATGACTTTTATTGATTGTTTCGAAACAAACGGACGTCAGATATCCCGATTCTGTATTCAAAACAGTTTGGGAACGTTTAAGGATTATTTCCTGTTGTTGTGGTGATAATAATCTCAGATCAGGATCAATCAACACAGGAATTTTTTTTTCGGCATCGACCAGAATACAGCTCACCAGACCATCTACTTTTTGACAAAGCGCAATGGCCTGAGATTGTGTATAAACAACGGCACCTGAGAAAATTGCCGTACTATTCTGACGCAATGGAGTGAGATAAGGCCGAAATCCCGAAGTGGGTTTGGCCGTGCTGCTTATGGTAAATACAGAATATTTTTCTTGTAGTTCAGCAAGTTTAGCAACTTCTGTTGCTCTCTGCCGAGCTTGCTCCATCCATTCCAGAATATAAGTCAGGTCTTCCTGAAATCCTGTTTCAAAAGGCATTGATCTCCATTTTTATTTTTTGGAAAAAACATCACCTGTTTTTTTATATCGCTCTTGAATCAATGCCCGCTGAGGATAGCAATGCTTTCAGACGCTCAATTTCGGATAGCGCCGCATCAGCCCGTTGAGCTTCCTGTTCAGCCCGTTGAGCTTCCTGTTCAGCTCGTTGAGCTTCCTGTTCAGCCCGTTGAGCTTCCTGTTCAGCCCGTTGAGCTTCCTGTTCAGCTCTTAGCGTTTCCAGCGAGGCCCATTCCGCTGTACTTAAAACCGGAATACCGTCGATGTTAAACAGTCGTAGTTGATTGTGTTGTTCGATTGCCAGATAAATTTGGAGGTCTTCGAGAAAGTATCGGCCATCTTCTTCAGATTCGATTAATTGATAGGATTCATTCTTCAGTTGGAACACATTCAGATAGGTCATGTGCGGATCAAAAATCACATAATACGGAACTTTAAGGATATTTTCATAAATCTGTTTTTTTTTGTGGTGATCCATTCGTTTGGTTGAAAAGGAACTGAATTCCATCACCATGTCCAGTTGCGCATTTGTTTCCCATGCCAAATACACCCGTTTTTGATGGGGGGGTTGGGATCGACAGAGCAATGAATCTGGTGAAATCATTTTTTGAGGGTTTCCTTGTTCATAATACAAACAGATATTTCCCGAAACATAAGCTTCGGGGAACGCACGCTGAAGCATATCGACCATGCCCAGCAATAAATTGCGGTGAACGTCAGTTTCTGCCATAGGTTTGCCATCGCTTTCAGGATAAAAGATGTCATTGTTTTTATAGGGCGCCAGCATAAGCGGTATCTTTATTAAAATTGAATTTTTAAAATGGTGTGAAAAACATAATGTATGTAACGCTATATAACACAAATACGCTTACTTCAAGGCATTCCTGATCACCCAATTTATCTTGTGAATCCGGAATGATTACAGGTTGACAGGAATGCTGAAGCCGTTTATGTTCCTGTTTGAAAGGACAAAAATGGCCGATTTTCTATGTTATCTGTGTAGCAAACAACTTCCCCCCGGACAATCCTGGTATGAGGATCATCAAGTTAAAGTTTGCCTGGATTGTTTTAAAAAAACAACACGTTGTCAGCGTTGCAAATTTCCGTCAAATTCACTCAAAATGTATCCCGGCATCGGACGTGTCTGTGAATTCTGCCAGCAGGAATTACAACTGGAAAGTGGGATGGAATGCTATCTTTGCCACAAACAGATTCCAACCTGGGCGTCCTTCTACCATGACTACGACAGATATGTCTGTCAGGATTGTTTCAGAGATGCCAAACGTTGTTTTGTTTGCAGATTTCCACAGGGGATTGAAAAAATTCAGGGATTGGGACATCTCTGTGGATTTTGTCAACCGACGGTGATTCGTAAAGATGTGGATGTGGTTAAGAGCATCGAACCCTTGAGACAGTTTCTGTCAGGGTTTCGTCATACAATTCCTCAAGCATTGTCGTTGCAATGGATTGATTGGAATATTCTGGTAGGAATGCAGCTTCAGGGTGTTCCCCCTGAATTTAAAATTGCGTTTCTGGATGAGTTTTTGCATTATTGTTACCCGATTTATTACTTTCGAAGCAATATGTATTTGATTCCCTGTCTTCCCAGGGAACAATTCATGGTTCACATGGCCGGACAGCTTGCCGCAGCCGATATTTGTAAGACTTTTGGCCAGACGCATCTTGTGGGTGATAATCCTTTTTTCAATCTTGCCCGTGGATGGTGCCACTGGGTATCCTACATGACAGCAAAAAGGTTGAAATATACTTCAATCCAGAAACAACTGGAACGATATCCAATGGAACCGGTTTCTGGCGATTTTTCTAAATTTCTGGCGATGCTGGAATTCCGAACACCCAAGGCAATAGTTGAATTCACCCATAAAACACTCAATGAATACTCACAACGATATCTGAAATAATCCATGACCATTCATGAAATATTAGCGTCTGTGTCACCTTACATGCAGAAAACAGAAGCCATGATTCTGGAAGATATACAGCATCATGTTCCACTGATCACTCATGTGTCGGACCATATTCTTCAATCAGGAGGAAAGCGCATCCGTCCAGCGATGCTGATTCTAAGTGCCCAGGCGTTTGGTGCTATTCACAAACCTGTCTTGAGAGCGGCCCAGGTGGTGGAATATATCCATACTGCCACATTGTTGCATGATGATGTAGTGGACAACGCGACATTACGCAGATCCCGTAAAACAGCGCGTAATATCTGGGGCAATGAAGCGAGTGTGCTGGTCGGTGATTATCTCTTTTCGATGGCATTTCACATGCTGGTCCAGTTGAAGGAAATATCCGTGCTGAATTTAATGTCAGAAACCACGACTTTGATGGCTAGAGGCGAAATCAGTCAACTTTTGAGAAACAATGAGGCTGCGACAGAACAGGAATATCTGGATATCATTTTTAAAAAAACCGCGTGCCTGTTTGCCGCTTCCACCAAAATGGGCGCAATCCTGAATCAGGCCTCTCCTGAAGCACAACAGGCCATGTATGACTATGGAATGGCTGTTGGTATGGCGTTTCAGATTGTGGATGATACACTGGACTATGTGGATAATGAAACGCAGACAGGCAAAGCTCCTGGAATTGATTTGAGAGAACGCAAGATCACACTCCCGCTCAGACATTTGCTGGATACTGCATCAGAAATGGAAAAAGAACATCTGAAGGAGATTCTCCAATCTCCGGAAATAACAGAAAAAGAAGTCAAGGAGGTTATTTCTCTCATGAAGCAACATGCTTCTTTGGAATACTCACTCAAGGTCGCTGAAAATTATATCGATCAGGCCTGTTTATCGCTTGAGGTTATTACTGATTCTTCGATAAGGAAAACATTATCAGGATTGGCCAGGTTTGTGGTTTCAAGGAATGGCTAGTTTTTATTAAAGAATTGTGTTTTTTGGAGTGATCCAATCCCTTTTTTCCTGAAGGAAACCGTCTTATGGAAAGCGTTCGTTGTGCCTGTTGTCATCAAGCAATTACACGTTCAGAAGCCATTAAATGCAATCGCTGCAAGGAACTGGTCTGTCGGCATTGTATGGCTCAGACAGTCCAAAAAGAAGGGCGTGTCTGTAGAAAATGCGCATGAATGATATCTGAAAAATTTCTCAATTAACTGTTATGAAAAATGATTTTTTATTGATCAATCAGATTCTGAAACGCTCAGGCAAGGTCATTGATAATGGTTACTTGCTTGATCTTGGCAAGATACTGTTGATCGCGGCCGGGGCCGATGGGGTCATCGCGCCTGAAGAAATGAAATTTTATCTGGAACTATTTGAGGATCTTCATGCTCCTGCTCGCGTCATTGATGAGTTGAAAAATTTTGATTGGAAAGAGGCCAAACTGGGTACTTATTTATCCCGAGTGACGCAGTTTGATGTGTCTCAGCGACGATGGTTGCTCTATCAGTCAATACGTATTGTGTGCGCTGATAAAATTTTTGAAGTCAGGGAACGAAAATCAACCAGGACTATCGGTGAAACACTGGGGCTTGATGTGCAGACCATCAATGCTATTGAAAATCTGGCTAAGTTGGAACATTTTCTGTTAAAAACACGACTCCAACTGTTTGGATCTTCAGCAATGGATTATTCCAAACCAACAGAACCATGTTGTGAAATCAGCGTCAAGAATGAACTTTTGCTGGGAATAAAATATATCTCACGTTTCACTCTCATGAATATTGGTAAAACGATGCTGATTGCGGCTGGCGCTGATGGTGAGATCGCTGCTGAGGAGTTAGCAACGCTTCTGTCCTTTTTCAGAGGACTTGGAGGGACACCGGACATGATAGAAGAATTAAAAAACTTCAATTGGGTTGATGAAAACATTGAACCTTATTGTCAGGCTCTGGCGGGAATGGATCTGACCTTCAGACACCGTATGTTTTATATCACACTGAAGGTGACTCATGCTGATCGTGACTACTCCGCCATTGAAAAAATTGCGACGGAATGGATAGGTGAACAGTTAGGAATGATTTCCTCCAATATTTCAGCAATTCAGGGAATGGTGAATATTGAGCACGCCTTTTATGACATGATAGAAAATGTTTTTTTAAAAACTGTTTAGTGTTCCTCATTTCACAATGCTGACAGTTTTGATGCTCACAAATTTTAAAAAGGGATCATGCATCACTATCCTGAAACAATCCTGCTGATAGAACGTAGTCCTTTTCAAACTCGATTGATCAAAAAGCTCCTCCAGACCGCATTACCGCATTCCTGTCAGATACTCAACGTCCGAAGCCTGGCGGATGCCCTCAAACAATTGGAACAACAACCGGTTGATATCATTCTGACTGATCTTAACCTTCCCGATTATCTACCTGAAAAAATAGTTAGTTTTCTGAATAAGCATGTTCCGGAAATGCCTATTGTGATCATTACTGGTGACAGCAATGAAGAAACAGCAATTCGCAGTTTACAGCAGGGTGCCCAAGATTACTTGATCAAAAAAGAAATGACCGGACCCTTGCTGATAAAGATGCTGGGCTATGCGATTGAGCGAAAACGGATTCAGTTGGAACTACAAAGATCACTTCAACTCATCAATGAACAAAACACGCAAATGCGTGATGAACTCGAATTGGCTGCTCAAACTCAAAACTATATTTTATCAGGGGTCACACATCCAACGTTTCTTCAAACAACTTTTTATTATCATCCATTTGGAACAATTTCAGGTGATACCTATGATATTCGCTTGAACCGTGAGGGGGCTATTGTCGTATTTCTTGGCGATGGGACAGGGCATGGTATTCCTGCGTCCCTGATTACCATGATGGTGCATATGGGGTTGAAGACCATCAATATGTCATTGCCGGTTAGCGAAATCATGAATCAACTGAATCAACATATGGGAACCTGTCTTCCTCCAGATCAATTCATGACAGGGATTTTTGTCAGGATTTCGGCCAATGGAAATATGGAAATATGCAATGCGGGACATCCTACGCTTGTGAGTCTGCCAGCAAATTCACAAAATGAACTGTGCTTATTCAATGCCGATGGTCCACCTCTGGGAATGATCGAAGACGTAACTTACAAAGAAAGAACACATCATCTTGATCCCGGCGATCGCTTTTTTATGTTTACGGATGGCCTTACTGAGTGGGCCAACCCCGATGCAGTATTGTTTTCAGAAGAACAAGTCATGTCCTGTCTTCTTCATCACAGACATGAAAATCTGAATGCCATGATGTCTGGATTGTTGAACGCGGTTCAGGAATTTGCGGAAGGCGTTGTCTGCAATGATGATATGACCATTCTCGGATTTGAATTTGCAGGAGAATAATCTATTCCAGATCTTCTCCAAATTTCCCGACAATCATTGTGACATCATCGTGGTCAGTATATTGGTGGAAATTTCGCTACTCAAAACTGATGATGAACGGTTGCGAGCCCAAAAACTGCTCCTCCGGAATATTTCCCTGTGAAAGGATCTTCATAGATTGGCTGCTGGATCGTGTCATTGGTTTCAATTTCCTGAAAGATCCAAACTGCGGCGGCTCCACTCACACTTGTTTGTTCATTGAGTTTATATTCTACGCCTCCGCTCAACGAGGTCACGCCTCCAAGGGGTACAATGGGTCCCAGAGAATTTTTCTGGTTCAGACTGCTGCTTATCTCCGCGCCACCCCTGAAAATGAAATTCTCCCAGTGATAATTGGCACCTGCCCGATAACTTTGGGTATCGATGAAATTCAAAGGAAGCACAACCAGATCTTTTTCATAACCAACCAGTGGCAGTGCGGTGCTGTCTTTACTCATTTGAACCGCAAATTTGTCTGTCACTGAATACCCCATTTTGGCATATCCCAACTCAACCTCAACGGTGGGGTTCAGGTCATCATCCTTCCATCCGATTGCGGTCTCCAAGTGCCAGGGTAAGGTGGCATTGATGGTTGCGGCACTTTCCTGTTGCAAGGATAAATCCACCAGTGGACCTCCGATAGTGGATAATAAAAACAGCATGGTTGTCGCCATTGGCGGGACAAAAAAACCGATTTTCCCCCGAAGTTTCAAGGGGACAGAAGAGTGATAATTTGCGGCAAGATAGATAGGTCCGATATTTCCAAGATAGGCCAGGTTGTAGTTGCTTGTAGTTCCGGCACCCTCAACCCTTACTTTTTCAGACATTTTTGTTTTGCCTATCGTGCCACCAAGGGTCGTGCCAATGGTGTCAAAAATATTGTCCAGGGTTTCCTCACTAAGCAGAGTACTTGTCAGCCCCTTGGTCAGGCCGTTCACATAATCCTTGAGAGAATCTTTGACATATTCATTGTTCAGATCGAGTGATGGCCCTTCACGCTGATAATCCATCAAGGCCACATACAGGGTGCCACCAATAGCTACGGAATGATTGCCCATGGATGTGGAAAGGATCTGTTTTGCATAACTGGCATTGAAACCAACCACATATAAATCAATGTATTCAACCAGCCCATCTCCTACCCAATTTTTATCCCAGGCGATTGATGACGCAAAACGTGGGAGGAATGAAAATCCGAGTGCGGTTTTTTCTTTGACATTGGCGTATTGAAACGTGGGAGCCGGAATTAATCCCGGGAGTGATTCCTCCGAACGGGAGGGGCCGTCAATGCGTTCGCCATCATTGCTACGGGTTCCTTCCCATTTAATGCTCAAAGAGGCTAAGGCTCCACCGGCACTGATATATTTTCCGGGTAAAAGACGCATCATCCCGGCAGGATTGAATGCCGCGGTATCCGCATGACTCGGCATGGTCATCACCGCATTGGACTGAGCAAATTGATCAGCACTGAACAGTGGTGTATAAAACCCTGCGCCCCATGCTGTTGGAACAAATAAACTGCTTATCCACAATCCGATTCCTGCAAGTTTCCATCGCATGTTCCCCATTTCAATTAGATGGTTTTTTATTTTCAGAAACATTGAGCGTCCCTGATGAATCATCGTTCCATGTATTGCTCCTAAAACACGGGATGACAGGTTGTCAAGCCTCAAATATATCATGAACCCTGATGAAATACTGTGGCATCATTTTTTACTTGAATCTCATGCGGGATACTCCCATCTTTTCTTTCGGTTATTCGTGCTGTTCAAGTGTCTTTCTTGTTGTTGATATGAAACCATTGAAAGAATTCCAGAATATTGAAATAGCGGTTGAACTGGATAAAGGTTTGACGGTTGCCAGTATTGCCAGACAATTTTCGGTTTCAGAATCGTTTGTTCGCAAAATCGCCACACAGGCTGGGATTCGCGAACGACGACAAAAGATTCCTTTACCAAAGGTTTCACCTGAACAGGATCTCATCACCGAAGTGCTGGAACAGGTTCAGGATGGAGTCTCTCTCAAGGAATTATCTCACTCTTATCAGATTTCAATCACACAGATTCAGGAATGGTTTCTCGCAAGAGAAATACAAATTCCGATTGATTTTAAGGAATTGACTGAATCTGAAAAAGCAGAAGTTCTTGACTTGCTGATGGAAAATGAACTGAGTGAACTTGCTGAAATTTATAATTTTTCCATTAAAAGTTTTTATGAACTGTCAGGCCCGCATTACTCAGTGCTTGAGCCACAAAAATTAGCGGTACTGATGGAAATCCTGATGGACAATCCGGGGGTATCTCCTGTGAAAATACAGAGTATCGCTCGTAAGTCGGGATATGATATAGGTCTTTTCGCCATTGTGACCTACAAGAAACGTCTTCAACAACTCAATCGATTATAAGGTCCTCAAACATGTTTTCAACACGAACAGAATGGAAATTAACCGCAAACCGATTTTCAGAAATTCTAGACTTGAAAAAACAACAGCAGGCTGTGCTTACGGATCTGACTATTTCAAATCCGACTGAGGCAGGTTTTGTTTTTGATGAGACTTTAATATCTCAGTCGATGTCAAAACAGGAAAATCTGAAATATCATCCGGAACCCCAGGGACTGTTACAGGCAAGGGACGCTATTTCAGCGTATTATCGGGCAAAAGGTAGCCATGTGTCTTCTGATTCAATTTTTTTAACGTCAGGAACCAGTGAAGCCTATGCGTTTCTGTTCAAGTTGCTCATGAATCCTGATGATGAGGTTCTTGTGCCTCAACCCGGATATCCTCTTCTGAATTATCTGGGAATGCTGGAGTGCGTCAGGCTCATCCGATATCCATCACGCTATCATTCAGGGTCGGGATGGTCCATTGATCTCGAACTACTCGATGCGTTGCTTTATGGCTCCGCAAAAGCCCTCGTTCTGGTAAATCCAAACAATCCGACGGGTTCCTTTCTTAAACAGAATGAGTTGGAATTTATCAATCAGTCAAAGCATGATTTCTCGATTATCTGTGATGAGGTGTTCAATGACTATCCTCTGGGTTCCCCGGAATCTCAGGTGCCGACCCTGGTAGAAAATCATGAAAGACTCACGTTTGTGCTGAGTGGACTTTCCAAAATATGTGGACTTCCACAGATGAAGCTTTCCTGGATTGTGGTTGCGGGGCCTGCTGATCTGAAAAAAGAGGCGATAAAGCGGCTAGAGGTGATTGCGGATACGTTTCTGTCTGTGGGAACACCTGTTCAACAAGGTCTGATGGCATTACTTGACACCAGACAACAGATTCAGACGCAGATCCATCATAGAATCCAAACAAATTTTGAAAAATTGGGGAACTTGCTGAAAAATTCAGGATTTTTACCACCCCTCATTTGTGAAGGTGGATGGTATGCTGTTTTGCTGTTATCCTGGGATCAGGATGAGGAATTGATTTCAGAAGACCTACTTCTCAGACATAACATTTGTCTGCATCCTGGATATTTTTATGATTTTGATAATTCGCATACGCTTGTCATCAGTCTTTTAACACCTCCAGCTATTTTTGAGAGCGGTGTGAAAGGTTTGATAACCTACCTTTCGGAATAATCAAAACCGTATCAATTATTTGTCCCACAAATCCGGATAATCCAGAAAATCGTTCCATTCTTGCCGGTAATCCTCATGTTCTTCCAATCGTGTCTGAAATTCTTCCATTGTTCCTGAGGTCATTGATTCAAATTCTTTTTCATTCATATTACTCCTTGTTAATCATCATGTTTTGAAAACTGTTAGTCCTTTGACATTTGGAATTCGTGTTGTCAATAGGGAAAAAGCAAAGCAATTCTTGCGCCAGCAGTTTACAAATAAAGCATTCTGATTTTGTTAAGAGTTATTCATTTTTTTGTTAGAGATGTTCATGCTGTGATTATGGCAAGTGAAAAACGCACCTCTGTGGCAGTCGAAAAACGCACCCCCTCCGTGAGGAAAAATCGGCAAAATATTTTTCTTACAATCAGAGTATATCAAAGACCAAACTACTCCAAAATTGCTCCAAAATTGCTCCAATTGCTGTTAAAAACTTGCCATAATTGAGGATAACAGGCAAAAGATGAAAGTGGTTAACGTATTGTTTTAACTATCTCTGATTATCCTGAATAATCCTGTAATATCATATATTTATGATTTCGATTCCAAGGGCCGGAGGTTCGAACCCTTCCAGGCGCGCCACTCTCAAAGCCTATTCGTCTGAGGGATACAGTGCCCTACGGAACGAATGGCACAAGTAAACTTTTACAACTTACTCTTTTGTAGTTTCTTTACGATAAAGGCCTTCGAGTTTTTCCTGAAACTGTATTGCTTTATTCAGGTGAATCCGTTATCAACCACACAAAATACTTTTTTATCCAAACATCATTGAGAGGAGGCGTTGTGGGAGAACATCGACAGTTCAGTCGTGTGGATTTTGGTACAAAAATTCGAATCTACTTCAAAGGACAGCATCTTGATGCTCAATTACTGGATATTTCCCTGAAAGGTGCCTTGATTGAGATCAAGAAAAGTTTTGATATCCATTTGCGGGATATTCTGAACCTGGAATTTGAACTTGGCGGGTCCGATGTCACCCTGGAAATTGAAACGGAACTCGTACATCTTAACGAAAATCTGTTGGGGCTCAAATTCAAGGCCATGGATGTAGAAAGTCTGACTCATCTCCGGAGATTGATGGAATTGAATATTGGTGATTCTGATCAGGTTGGACGTGAATTGGAATTTTTGTCAGGCCAGTAATTCTACGCTATGACACATATTGCTGTTTTCATCTCGCCTCATGGTTTTGGTCATGCAGCCAGAGTTTCTGCCATCATGACAGCTCTGGCCGAGATTGAGCCTCAACTTGAATTTGATATTTTCACCCTGGTTCCTGAATGGTTTTTCAGGGATTTTGCCGCCTTCCAGTTCAATTATTTTCCCCTCAACACGGATATCGGTTTCATTCAGTCGTCAGCCTTTGTCGAAGATATTCCACAAACGTTGACCGCAATTGACGCACTGATTCCCTTCAGACAGGAACAGGTCTCAGTCCTGGCAAACCTCATTTTATCACGAGACTGCCGGCTGGTTCTTTGTGATATTGCGCCCTTAGGAATTCAGGTTGCGGAAACCGCAAACATCCCTTCCGTTCTGATTGAAAATTTCACATGGGACTGGATCTATCAGGGATATCTCCAGGAGGCTCCGGAACTGAAAAAAAGCATTGATTATCTGTCAGGTATTTTTTCCAGAGCAACCCACCACATCCAGACAGAACCCGCGCATTCACAATGGAAATATTCCCTCCGGACAAATCCTGTCAGCAATAAACCACGCACAGCGCCAGAGCAAATCCGGAATCAACTGGGAATTTTACCTGATAAAAAATGGGTTTTGATCAGTATGGGTGGGATTCTTCAAAACATTCCTCATGTGGAACGTCTGACAGAATTGGAAAATATTCAGGTAGTAATGCTCTGCGCCCTTGAGGAGCAGAAAAGGGAAGGGAATCTGATTCTTTATCCGCATCACACCTCCATTTACCATCCGGATCTGGTTCATGCCGCAGACGCGGTCATCGGCAAAGTCGGCTACAGCACTGTGGCAGAGGTCTATCATGCGGGTGTGCCATTCGGGTGTGTCCTGCGTCCCCGTTTCCCTGAAAATGAGATACTCCGGCAATTTTTGGCTCAGAACACCCCGGTTGAGTTTTTTTCCCCGGAAACCTTTGAGTCCGGTCAATGGATTGACAGGATTCCAGCACTGGTTCAACGCCCCAAAGTTCCGCGATCGAATATCATCAATGGCAGTCGACAGGCCGCGGAATACTTGTATCGGGTACTGCTCGATACGGCTGAGTGATGCTATGATTCTTCGGAGTCATTGTGATTATCATTCTTGCGGATGCCAAGAACTTCCACTTTTTTTCTGAGAGTGTTTCGGTTGATACCAAGAATTTTTGAAGCTTTCTGTTGATTGCCGCGGGTATGTTCCAGCAATATTTTCAGCAAAGGACGTTCCACCTGTTGAAGAATTTCGTCCATGAGGTTTTCACCGTCTGTTTCCAGATATTGCTTCACCATGGGCCTTAGTTGTTCATAGACCATGTCTTCCAGATTTTGATTTGCCGGGGTTATTTGTGATTTTTTCAAAATTCCCTGTGGCAGGGATTCCTTGGTGATCAAATCCATGACATTGGTGATCATCAGGCTTTTGATCACATTTTCCAGTTCACGGATGTTGCCGGGCCATTGATACAGCGAAAGTTCTTCCATGGCTTCCTGACTCATGGTTTTTGCGCACACAGCCAGTTCCTTCTGCCCTTTTTCCAGAAAGTGTTCAATCAACACTTGAATATCTTCCGCACGTTCCCTTAAAGGCGCCGCATAGATCGGAAACACGTTTAGTCGGTAAAACAGATCCGCCCTGAAACGCCCCGCCTCAATGAGTTCATCCAGATTGCAATGCGTTGCGGCAATCACACGCATATTGGTTTTGAGCAAAGTCTGCCCGCCTACCCGTTCAAAGGATTTTTCCTGAAGCACACGAAGCAGTTTGCTTTGCAGTTCCAGCGGCATATCCCCGATCTCATCCAGAAACAGAGTTCCCTGGCTGGCCAGTTCAAATTTGCCTTTTTTCTGGTCTGTCGCTCCGGTGAACGACCCTTTTTCGTGGCCGAAGAGTTCTGACTCCAGCAATTCTTTGGGAATCGCCGCGCAATTGATGGCAATGAAGGGTTGATTGGCCCGTGTAGAATGCTGATGGATGGAACGTGCGATCAATTCTTTCCCTGTTCCACTTTCACCCTGAATCAGTACGGTCAGATCTGTGGCCGCAACCCGACCTATGGCTTTATAAATGGTGCGCATGGAATCGCTGACCCCCACCAGCAGGTCGGCTTTGTCAGACTTCAGACTGGAGGGAATAAACTGCTCGCGTCGGGCACCACTTAATATTTTCAGAACCTGAGCAATGATCCGCTCAATATCTTCAATATCAAACGGTTTGGAAATATAATCATACGCGCCGATTTTCATGGCTTCCACGGTATTGTGCATCGAACTTTGCCCGGTCATGATCACGACAATCATGTGTGGATATTGTTTCAGCAGTTCCCGGGTAAACTGAAGGCCATCCTGCTGAGGCAGGTTAATATCCACAAAGGCCATGTCGATGGGATGTTTTTTGAGGACATCCCAGGTTTCTTCAGCGGAAGTCACAGGATGGGGAATATGATTCATGCGGGAAATGGTTTTTTCCAGCACCCAGCGGATGCTTTTTTCATCATCCACAATCATGATATGCGTGGGTTCATCAGCAGACATAAACTCTAGTTTTCAAGGGTTCTCATAGTGCGGGTCAATTCTTCCCGGAAGAGCCTGATGCCGAGCAGTGCGTCAGCACCGTTCACGGTTTTTTCAGGGCCGAATTCCCCTCGTATTTTATTCACGACTTCCATGATGTTTCTGGAAACAAGGGTTCTGGCCGCATTGTAATAAAAAGCATCAGGACGAACATCAATCCAAGGGGAGGGTTCCCCGACAAATTTCGTGGAAAGCCTGGAATCCTGGGTCACACGCACCAGAATATCTTCCATCATCACCGCATATTCCGCACGGGTTATGGGCTGGTCCGGATAAAAAAGTTTCTGGGGATTTGCTTCGAGGCCTCTGACTTTCAGGGATAACACGGTTTCCATGTCATTTCTCAACGGGTGATCCATGATATCGGTAGCGTTCTGGACCGGCGTTTCCTGATTCTGGAAGGGTTTGTAGGGCGACTTGAAGGATAGATCCCGGGATTGTGGATTTCGTCCCTGATACAATTCAGCCAGATTCAGTTCTTCAATCAGCAAAGCGGCCATGTCAGCCCGGGTGATGGCGGGATTTAAAGAAATTTGTTTTCCGTGTCTGCTGGCAGGCTGAGCCCGGATGATTTTATCCAGCAATACCATTGCCTGATTTGCTTCCTGGATAAAATTCTGATTCAGTTCCAGAACCGTTCTGAAATGCTGGGACGCTTTTTCCATGTTCAGTGCCTGTTGATAAGCCTGCGCCATGTAAAATTCCGGTTCGCCCAGATAGGCATGCAGTTTGGGGGCGTTTTGATAGATATCCACGGCCCGTTCATAGTGTTTTTCAGCATCCTCCAGCCAGTCCTCATGCTGCAAGAATGTTCTGACACGAATCCCATAGGTGTTGACCGAAGCCTTGTCTTCATCTGTTTTTGCGGCCTCCAGGGCCTGTTCCAGATAGTTAAGGCTTTCCTGTGTTTCCCTGTTCTTTTGTTCCGTTGGTTTTCCCGGCAACTGGGCAGAATGAGCTACCAGCAAAGCCATTCCTGCCAGTCCAGGCGCATATTCCTGTTGTAAACCGAGCGCCAGTTGAAATTCACGACGTGCTTCAATCCAACGTTCCTGACGGATCATGTCCCGTCCCCGCATGCCATGATGCATGGGTGTATCCAGCGTGGATTGCTGTGGTCTGGGTGCTGGCCCGGAACTACATGCCACCATAATTAAACCAAACAGGATGATTGCTGAGACATTCAGCCATTTTTTTGAATTTCGCATGAGACCCCCTCAAAAAGGCGTTTTGATTTGCAGAACGTTAAACCTGATCAGGAAAAGCACAAGTAATACCAAACGTCTTCCTGAAAAAAGGATCATTGTTGAAAGGAGTGCACAGATTATCCCGAGCAACAATGCATAGCTGTTGAAATAGATAAAAAAATTATGGCTTGCCAGAAATGAATGCGTCTTGCAAAGTATTTATACAGAATTCCAATAATTGTCAGCACCTTCATCACAACCACGCTATGCTCAATATCCGACTCATGCGCCTGTTATCACGAATTATCCGTTCCTACTGGTTATGGTTGCTGATATTTGCCCTATCCGGCGTTTATGCGGGCTTCAATCTCAGAGATTTTGCCTGGAACAAAGGCTGTGTGCGGCTGGCTCATGATCTTGAACCGGCCCTGAACATTCCTGAAAAGCAGGACCATATCTTCTTTCTGGCCATCGGTGATACCGGCACAGGGGATGAAAACCAGCAAGCAGTGGCAAACAGCATGCAAAAGCTATGTGAGGCGCAAACCTGTGATTTTATCCTGCTACTTGGAGATAACTTTTATGAAAAGGGAATAAAATCCATCCGGGATAAAAAATTTAAACGTCTGTTTGAACAACCTTATCGCAACCTCAACCTGCCATTTCTGGTGACGCTGGGAAATCATGATGTGAAGGGCGATGCCATGGCCCAGGTCCTGAAAACTTTGAGCAGTGATAAATGGAATATGCCCAATATTCATTATCAGACCTCAGCGGGTCCCGCGCAGATTTATTCCGTCAATGGGATATGCCATCTTTCAGGAATGCAGTGGTTGTGGCAACATTTGAGACAAGACCGTCCCTGGAATATCGTATTTTCACATTATCCCATTTATTCCAGTGGCGCTCATGGGGATCATGATTTCAGTATCCGTACCTTGTGGCAGGCTCTTTTCGCCAACAACGTGGATGTTTATGTTTCAGGACATGATCATTATCTGGCCCATCTGCAACAAAACGGCGATCGCACGGAATATGTTGTGAGTGGTGCCGGGGGGCAGTCTTATGCGAAGAATATGAACAAAAGTATAAAACTGCCGACATCCTCAGCGGCTGAAACCCGTTTTTACGCAATGGGACCAGGCTTCACTTCGTTTGAAGTGGAACCAGACCATTTAACCCTGCGGTTTTATGACCGGGAGGGCCATCAAATTTATGAATATCTGAAACAACGAACTCAATAAACCCCGTCAAACGGTTTCTATGGCTATAAAAATTCTGTTTGTGGATGACGAACCAGACTGGAGGTTTCTGATTAACGCCAATTTCCAGAATCGTATCAAAAATCATGAATATGAATTCCTGTTCGCGGAGGACGGTGTGGACGCGCTGGAGAAGATTCAGAAAAATTCAGATCTGGATCTGGTTGTGACGGATATCCGCATGCCCAGGATGGATGGTCTCACGCTGATGTCGCATCTTCATCAGATGGAATTGCCGTTGCGGACCATCATTGTTTCAGCCAATGATGAAATTAAAAATATTCGCTTTGCCATGAATCAGGGGGCCTATGATTTTCTTGTCAAACCCCTGGATTTTGAAGACATGGCCCGAACCATCCAGAAATGCGCGGCAGATGTCAGACGTGAAAAATTACAGCGCTCCCTGATTGCGCAGGCGGAAACGTCGATCATGGAAGAAGAAGAGCGATACCGCTCACTGATTGAACAATTGCCCGATGGCATCATCATCAAAGACAAAGAAATCACCTATGTCAATCAGGCTGGCATGCGGATCCTTCATACGGCTTCTCCTGAAATGCTCATCGGCAAACATTTTTCAGAATTATGTGATGACGCCACCAAACAAGTCATGAGAGAGCGTCTTCAAAAAATCCAGGGTCCCGGAGAAGTGGCCTTTTATGACAATGTTCCGCTGAAATGCGTGGATGGGATTTTTATCACAACCAATGTCCGCATTATTCCTTTTTTTTACAAGGGAAACCTTCAAAAAATGATCATCTTCACCGATATTACTGAACTTAAAAAAACCGAAGCGATGCTCAAACGTGAAGAGATCGCCAGAGAAGCCGCTGAACAGGCCGGACAATTGAAAGATGAATTCATGGGTTATCTGGCACACGAACTCCGCACGCCACTGAACACGGTGCTGGCCAATGTCAGTTTTCTGGAACTTTCGCTGGATGATGATGAATTTCTTCAGGAAGAAGGATTGACTCAGACAGATCTGATTCACCGGATCAAACAAGGCGGAGAGATTCTGCATAAACTGATTCAGAACATTCTTGAACTGCAGAAACTGGAATCAGGCAAGATTCCAATGCGCTTTAGAACAACCGATTTGAATCCGCTAGTGCGGAATGTTGTGGATAGTTTTGCCACCATGTCCCGGCAAAAAGGACTTCAACTGCATTTTGAAAGCACTGTGGCCAATTGCGCGACGGTGCTGGATGAATCTCATTTTGCCCAGGTCATCAGGAATCTTGTGGGGAATGCCATAAAATTCACCCGTTTCGGTAAAGTGGAAGTCACCTTGAGTTGTACGGAAAATGAGGTGCTGGTTGCCGTTAAAGATACCGGTTGCGGCGTACCTCAGGCTGATTTGAAAAATATTTTCAACCGGTTTGAACAGGTGCGACGCAAACAGCACGAACAGCAGGGAGTGGGACTTGGTTTAACTTACTGCCGGCATGTGATCAGTCTGCATCAGGGAACCATTGATTTGCAGAGTGAAGAAAACAGGGGAAGCACTTTCACCATAAGAATTCCCCGTGATTTAGCGGCAACTCACCCTGAATGAACTTCTTTTAATTTCTCAATCCAGTTGGAAATCTTGTGAATGACCTGCTGTTTTTGCTCGCTGTTTAAAATATCTGGCAACGACAATACCAGGATTTTTATCGGTGCCATCACCTCCGGCAGAGGTTCATAACGACGGTTGATAAAAACTTCTGTTAAATCATTTCTGAGTTCCTCAGCAGAAGCATGATTACGCAACAGTTGAACCATAGCCTGTTGGTTTTTCTGAAGTTGATTCAACCAGATATCATAGTGATCAGGCACAGCACGGATCAGGCTTTCAATTTTATTATGCTGCTCCCGATCCAGAGAATCCACCCAATCTTCCATGATTTCAAAAAACTTTTCTACGCGATAGTCCATTCTTTCTTCAGGAGTTTTTTCCATAATTTCCAGATACTCCTCGTTGTTTTTGACCAATTCTTTTTCAAAATAATCCACCTGTTCCGGATTCAGCATGACCATCAATTGAACCGAATCATCAAGGATTCTGGAATAGATCATGGTGATCTGGGTGTGCCATTCCTCCATAAACCAGCCGATATCCTCTTCAGCAATTCCAGCTTCAAGGCGTTGTTTGACCTGTTCCAGAAACTCAATGTTCAGGGGAATAGCTTCCTGTCGATGCCAAATCAAATGCGTCCTGATTCGAGGTTCCAGAAAATCTTTCTGTTCGCGGGTTAAATCAAAATAATCATCAATCCGCCACATCAACAGATGATCGGCCTGACCATACCACCAATAATTGGAACACCCGGCAATCAATCCTGCCGCTATGAATAAAAAAACAAATACACGTAATTTTCTGAGACGCATGGGCCAATTCCTCAAAAATATTTAAAAAAGCGGGACACTATCATGTTTGATGCCGAACTAACTTGAGAGTCTTAAACATAAAATGCTAGTTCAGAACTGTCGATACCGTTCACAATCATGATGAACAATTTTTATAAACTGCAGATGGAGGTCCTTATGAAAAAGACAGGAATGTTGATGATTGCTGGTTTATTGATGTCAAGTCTGGTCTATGCCAATTCACCAACAGGATGTGGTATCCCCTCTCATGTGTTATCAAAGGATAAAGGAATCAGTGGCGCATTGAACTTTATCATCAACATCACAACATCCTTCCCGCTCTATGCTTCAAGCACCCTGTTTGGAACATCCAACTGTCAGGGCCTGGCCATCAATGACTATCGTGAAGACTACGTTCGACAAAACTATGTGGTTCTCATGGAAGAAGCTTCACAAGGGAGCGGTTACCATTGGGAAGCCCTGTCACAACTTGCGGGTTGTCAAAAAGGAGCGGTTCAACCACTCCTGATTCAGGCACACGAATCGTTTGAACAACTCTTTGTGGAAACCGCAGAAATGAGCAGGGAATCTCTGTTTTTGAATAAACTCAAACAGGTGATCGAGCAACATCCTCAACTTTCAGGTCAATGCCAATGGGTGTCCTGAGTTGTTTTTGGTAAGCGTTCAGTCGTCAGCTTTTGAGGGGGAGTACTGTGTCTTTTCTACTCCCCGGAACTTACGATTGACGAGTATTTCAGATCATCTGAAAATACTCCCTGTTTTCTTGAAGCCCCTGTTTTCTCAACTCAGATTTGATGAGTTCAATGGATTCGCTCGACAATGCCAGCAGGATCCTGACGCGATGTTTGTCTTCAGGCATCCAGGAAGCGATCGGTTCCTGCTGGTGACTGGCAGGAATTCCCATGACTGTCCGGTCAGGCGGTCCCTGCAGATTATCCACAAACCGTTGCACAGCAATTCCTGAAGCTATGAGACTTCGGGCAAGTTCCCTGCCGGAGGGGCCGGTTCCAAAAATGACTGGATAGTGATCCTGTGAGACAAGTCCGCTTTGAAGAAGATAGTGGACTTTGGCGTTGAACATGGCTGGACGCTTGTATTCTGCTCTGACCCGGGACAGTCGTTCGGGAGAATCACGTTTATCAACCAGAACTTCAGGAATTTTGCCAAACTTCGAGCCTGCAAGAAAAGCCCTGAGCAGGAAATCATAATCTTCTGCCCAGCCATGGTCTTCATAGCCCTTCAGCGATTCAAACAGTTCACGCCGCCCGAGAAAAGTCGGATGCATGATGGGAGATTCCATAAAAATGGATGCGCAAATATCTTCATGAGATTGCAACTGGTTGCTCCAGTTCATGTATTTCAATGCATTTGCTGAAAGAGTGCCTGCTTCACAAAACAGCGCCACCAAACTGCCGCACAAATCAACATGGGGATTTGTTTCCATGAAGTGGACCTGTTTTTCCAGACGATCAGGTCGCATCAGGTCGTCACCATCCATCCGGGCAATCAAAGTCCCATGGCATTGAGACAGTCCCGCATTGAGGGCATTGACAATTCCTCCATTTTTTTCAATGGATACAACAATCAACCTTGAATCATTCTGATTTCCAAGCAATTCAGGGGTGGAATCATTGGAACCATCATCCACAACAACCAGTTCAAAGTCATGGAATGTCTGCTTCCAGATACTGTTCAGGCAAGCAGTCAGTGTGGTTTCATCGTTATACACCGGCATCACAATTGAAACTGCGGGTTGATTCATCGGAATTCCAAGGGAGAATAGAAATGTGTGTAATCAGGATTGGAGACGTCTGTTGTCAGATGTGGTCTGATAAACCGTAGCCGCTGTTTTTTGGCAAGTTGAAAGTAGATACCCCCGGAATGACACTATGCGATGGATTGAACCGGTTGCTGTCACCAGAAAATTCACAGCAGGAAAAAAAATGACTTCAGTAACATTGACCCTGAGCTTCATTTACTATATTGCTATTGGGCGTCGCTAACTGATAAAAGAAGGTTAACTTTGGACGATTTTAAATTTTGACTGGAACTTGTTATGCATAAGTAACATTTTTTCCAAAGAATTTATTTTTTGAGAAATGCTATGTCAGCTCATGGAAGAGTTATTTTCGCTAATTTAATTGATGCCAATGGAGATGGCGCCATTGATATGGTGTCGTTTCTGGATGAAAAAGGCAGCATTGGTCTGGCTGTTGACAGTACGGGGAATGGAAAAATTGATAAGGTTTATGTTTTCCAGGATGTTACCGGTGATGGCAAGATGGATTCGGATGATGAAGTTCTGCTGCTCAACAAGGCCAATGAACTCGTGGCTGACACGGCAAATCCACAAAATCCAAGACTCATAAGTTTTTAATTTCATGTATTTTTATTAAGTTACAGCTCATGTTGAATGCCATCAAAATAACGGTTATTTCCGATCAGCGAGAAATACAGAATGAGCTTGTTTCCATGATGGAAACGATGCCCTATTCTCTGGAGCCACCCATGGACGTGGAGGACTTCGTTGGTGGAAAAGTGATCCGATCTCATATTCTGCTGATCCATCTCACTAAAGATAATTACACCGCCGCAATCGCAAGCTCCGGAACATTTCTTGATAATACAGGAAATGCTATTTTATTTCTGACTGATCAATTTGATCAGGAGGTGATTAGCCGTGCCCGATCGGCCACTCATTCAGGGTTTCTGATATTTCCATTACACTCACAGCAACTTCAGGCATCTCTTGAAACCATCATCCATGCGAATCCCCAATTCACACAACAGAACAAATCCTTGAACACGGCTCCACCGGTTCATGACATCTACGAAAAAAGTATTGCTGAAAACTCATCTTTCAGGGCGTTGAAACACAAAACGATCCTGCTGGTTGAAGATGATGA
This sequence comes from SAR324 cluster bacterium, assembly GCA_015232315.1. Taxonomy (NCBI): domain Bacteria; class Deltaproteobacteria; species SAR324 cluster bacterium. The sequence continues at coordinate 49,954 of JADFZZ010000010.1, forward strand.
AAACAATGCGTTCACCTTGAAAGTCATCCTTGAATCGCATGGCATGACGGTTCATAGCCGATCCAATGGGAAGGAAGCACTTCAGTTTCTGAGGGAACAGGGCCTTGTGGATCTGGTGTTGATGGATATCATGATGCCTGTCATGGATGGATATGAGGCCATGCGTGAGATCCGTAAACAAACCATATTTCAAAAAATGCCCATCATCGCACTGACCGCCAAAATCATGAAATCTGAAGTTTCCAGATGCATTGAATCTGGCGCAAGCGATTATTTCCCCAAACCCATTGATGTGGATCGACTGCTTTCCCGTCTCAAAATCTGGCTTTATTAGTCAGTGCTCACAAATTACTGCCGTGAAGTTGCTCATCACTTTTTTTTTACTGATTGTCCCACTGATTGAAATTGGTTTATTAATCCAGTTATCCAGAATCATGCCGGTTGTCAGCATTTTTTTGGTCTGTGGTATCACTGCGCTTCTGGGATTATGGCTGATGCGCAACGAAAATTACACCATCTGGACGTTGATTGAGTCAGATATTCAAAATCAGCGACTTCCGTCTGAAGAAATACTGAATGATTTTCTGGTATGGTTCAGTGGACTGATTTTGCTGTTACCCGGTTTGCTCACAGACGGCCTTGGTATCATGCTGATTTTTCCTGAAATCAGAAAAACGCTCATTGAAGCCACCAGAAAATTTCTGAAAAACAAATTTCAGATGTCGCAATAATAATGACCTGGTTAAGAACCGGGTGGAAACCCTTGTGGACGCATGTAGAGACTGGTTTGAAACCCGTCTCTACTGGTTATTTCTTTATACCCCCTAACCACTTTTTTATTTAAGGATATTTATGTTTACAGGAATCGTACAGGGAACCCGCCAGGTTTCAGAGGTTAAGCATCACTCAGGGATATGCCGCTTGACCATCCACTTGGAGGATCTGTCTGACCAGATCCGTAGAGGTGCCAGTGTTTCCGTCAACGGGGTCTGTCTGACGGTCGTGGATATCAGACAGAAGCATGTGGATTTTGATGTCATTCAGGAAACACTGAGTCGAACTGGACTTGGAACCCTGCAAAATGGCGACAGAGTCAACATTGAACGGGCCTGCCATTATGGTGATGAAGTCGGTGGACATCAAGTTACAGGACACATTGACACTGTCGGGACAATCCATCACATCATCCATACGCCGAATAACCGTGAGGTTTTTATCGCTATGGGCACACAATGGCAGAAATTTCTGATTCCCAAAGGCTGGATCTCGATTGATGGCATCAGCCTCACAGTGGTGCAGGTAGAAGCTGACCGGTTTTCAGTCTGCCTGATTCCTGAAACCCTGGAACGAACCACCCTGGGCTTCAAGAAAGAAGGGGATTCTGTGAATCTGGAGTTTGACCATACCACCAAAGTGATTGTCCAGACGTTGGAAAGAATCCTGCCTCAATACCTCTCAGGAGCTACTTCCTGAGTTTATTTGTAAGCGTTCAGCTTTTACAGCTTTCAGTGTTTATGTGCCTCAGAAGCCTTATGACTCAATAGCAGAAAATATCGTTTGACTTCCAGGCCTTGAGAATTCCTGAAAACTGATAGCTGACGGCTGAACGCTTACGTTAAATTTTTGAGAGAGCCTTATGCGTTTTGCTGCACCCCTTGTATTTCTGTTCATGCTTCTGATTGGAATATCAGGCTGTACCGTGTCTCCGCAACCCGGGATTTATGCCTTGACGGATGAGGAGGTGGAGACACTCCTGTTGACGGATGAACTGAATTTTGAAAGTCTCAGTCATGGGATTGAACGATCCATTCAATATTTTGACCGTCTTCCAGCGACCTCAACCTTTGACTATGGAGAGTTGCAATATTCGGCTCAGGAAATGAAAGCGTCGATGCGACTGTTTCTGAATATCCTTGAAAATCAAAGCGATGATGAACGAATTGCCGGGATTAAGGAAAAATTTTTGTTTTTTGAAAGCCGGAATAACTCAGGAAACGCGTTTTTTACAGGTTATTATGAACCCTTACTGACAGGAAGTCTGGTGCCGTCAGAACAATACCCCGTGCCGATTTATGGGGTTCCAACTGATTTGATTACTGTGGATCTTGGCAAATTCAGCGATGAACTCAAAGGCAAACAGATTGTGGGCCGGCTGTCTCAGAACCAACTGATTCCGTTTGATGAACGTAAAGAAATTTCCTATCGTAACTCCTTGAATAACCGGGCCACCATTCTTGGCTATACGTTCAATCACATTGAGCTGTTCTTTTTACAGATTCAAGGTTCCGGTGTGTTGTTGCTGGATGATGGCTCGAAAGTCAGATTGAACTATGCGGGTCAGAATGGACGATCCTACAAAGCAATCGGGGCCTTGCTCAAAGAAAAAATTCCTCCTGAAGAAATGTCGTTGCAATCATTAAAAAAATATTTGTATGAACATCCTGAGGAAGTGCCAAAAATTCTGTCCTTTAATCCCAGTTATACATTTTTCAGGATTGTGGAAGAAGGCCCTCTCGGAAATATTCAGGTGCCGCTGACCCCCGGACGCTCTGTAGCCATGGATCATCGACTCATCCCCAAAGGGAGTCTGGCGTTTATCGCAACCACCTATCCCGCCAAATATCTGGAAGGAACCGTAGCCGGCACAGCGGGACTGCGAGCCTTGCATCGTTACGTACTGGTGCAGGATACCGGAGGTGCGATCCGGGGCTATGGCAGAGCTGACATTTTTTGGGGGAATGGTGAAACCGCCGAAAAAATTGCGGGTTATATGCAAAATGAGGGAAGGATCATTCTGCTGGTCGCGCGGAAAGAATTTCTGAATTCTGAGCCGTTTCCCCTTGCACAGCGATGACTTTGGGACGACTCATTCAGGGACCAGAATCACTTCCACCCGATTATTCAGGGCACGTTGCTGCGGAGTGTCATTCGCAGCCTTGGGACGTTGCCAGCCAAACCCCTTGACCGTAATTTTTTTTCCATTGATTCCGGCAGTCGTCAGGAAATTCCCCACAACAGCCGCTCGTGCGCCTGAAATTTCCCATTGATTGCGCCATTGGGTTGATTCCACCTGATCAGTGTGTCCTTCTACCTGAATTTTGTTAGGCAGAATATACAGCAGTTTGGCAAACCGTTCGAGTTCCTCCCGTGCCTGAGCATTCAACTCTGTGGAATCCTGATCAAAAAAAGCATTGGCACTGAAGGAAACCACAACCCCCCGTTCATCCACATTGATCTGGGTATCTTCGGCAAGCTCACTGTCTTCAAGTTCTTTGGCCAGTTGTTCCACCACAGAATCCTGCCCTTCCGTGATGAAGGGACTTCCGGAGGGCATGGGTTTAAAACTTTGTGCCACATCCTTGAATTTTGAATTGTCCATCTTGCACATGGAAAACAGCAAAATGAAGAAACACAGCAACAGTGTGACCAGATCTCCATAGGTGAAAATCCATTCCTGATCAAACGGTTCACAATGCGGACAGTCTTCCTCATCAATCATTTGTCCCATCGGACACTCCTGTTCTCAACGTGTGTAATCTTCAGGAAGCAAAATCACTTCTACCCGGCGGTTCAATGCCCGTTTATAGGCAGTGTCATTATAAAATCTGGGTCGGGTGTCCCCATAACCCGCGATCTGAATTCGTTTGGGCGACAATCCGGATTTTTCAAGTTCATCGGCGACAGACGCGGCTCTTGCTGTGGAAAGTGCCCAGGGGGAAGGATAATCCGTCAGCGTGTCGGCTTCACTGTCCGCATGTCCGGCCACAAGCACCTGGTTGGAAAAACTGGAAATGATCGGAATCATGTTTTTCAAAGCGACCCGTGCCACTTCAGTCAATTCCACAGAGTTGGTTTCAAACGCCACGTTTTCCTTGAAGGTCACTTCCACCCCCTTGTTGGAAACATTCACGGTGACGTCATCGGGCATTTCCAGTTTTTCCAGTTTCTGGGCAGCATTTTCCATCACAGAACTTTTGCCTGAAAAAACAAACGGACTTCCCATCGGCATGGACTTGAAACTCATCGAAACCTGTTCGATTTTCTGATCATCCATCTTGCACATGGAAAACAGCAAAATGAAGAAACACAGCAACAGTGTGACCAGATCTCCATAGGTGAAAATCCATTCCTGATCAAACGGGACACATACTTCGCACTCTTCTTCATCAATCAATTGACCCATAATGTCTTCTCCCAAACGTATTGTTGGTTATTCACCACCACCACCACCACTTCCGCCTTTTTGTTCATTTTCAAATTTGAGTTGTTCATACATTTGTTTTTGGGAGGAGGGCAAATAATTCATCAAATCCCCTTCAATGAAATCCGGACGCTCTCCACGTTCAATGTAAAGCACACCGTCGCGGATCATTTCCATGAGCAGTTTTTCATCCCCTTTGAAGCCTCCGAGTTTTGTGGCAGTAGGCGCAAAAATAACGTTTGCGAACAAGGATCCATACAACGTTGTGATCAACGCCACGGCCATCGCAGGACCAATTTTGGAAGGGTCATCCAGGTTCTGGAGCAGAATCACAAGCCCGACCAGCGTTCCGAGCATTCCCCAGGCAGGTGCGAGTGATGCCAGGGTTTTGATCACGGCGATGTCGCCATCGGACTGTGCCTCGGTATATTTCATTTCATGCGCCAGCATGTCCACAATCAGTTGCCGGTCAACCCGGTCCACCACCAACCGGAGTCCACCACGCAGGAATTCATTTTCAATGCTTGGCAGCGCGTCTTCAATCGCCAAAATATTTTTTCTCGCGATCTTGGACACATCGACAATCAATGTCAGGGTTTCAACCAACTGCACATTGGGTTCCTTCCAGGCTTTACCGATCAGTTTACCAAAGGTCTTTGCCTGGTCCATGGGATAACTGATAAAGGTTGAGGCAATCGCCCCCCCCAAGACGATCAGCAGGGAGGGAAAATCGATGAAGTACTTGATCGCTGAAGGTGTCAGTGTGAAGGTATTAAAATCGAACATGATGGCCATTAATAACAGAAATAGCGCCAGTATGTTTCCGACCAGTGTTCCTGTATTCATATGTTTTCTCCCGCGGTGAGTTTATTGAGATATTCAACCACAACTTTTTTTAATTGACTGAGTTCTTCGGTGAATCCCCCGGATAAAATGGGGAAGCGGCACCATGTTTTGGGATCAAGGTTTTCATCATCCAGATGAAATGAAGGGGCATAGCGTTCGCGTTTCCATTGATTTCTGCTCCACAATAGAAAAAATTTTTCAACATACTTATATAATTGAAGTGGTGTGTAGGTTTTCCACTCTGCGACATCTCTCAATTCCAGCCAAACTTCCAGCGGTGATTTCCGGTCACGGATCGCCAGTTTTTCGATCCGGTCCAGCAACGGATAGGGCATCAGATCGGCTTCATCGGACTGCTCCGATTCCAACGGTCGCAACTCCGCGGTGGGACGTTGGGCAGTCACCAGTTTCAATATATGAAGTGGTCCTGTTTCCGCAAGTCCTTCTTGTTCCATCCAGCAAAGCCAGGAGATGATAAAAGCTTTGTCAATACCCGCGATCGGACTCAAGCCTCCACAGGTATCGCCATCCATGGTGGCATACCCCACAGCGGCTTCACTCCGGTTGCTTGTGGAAAGCAGCAAGGCACCATACACATTGGCCAGCATCCAAACGCCGGGCCCCCTGACCCTGGCCTGAATGTTCTGCAAGGCCAGATCATCCTGTTCCCAGGTCAGTGGACGTTCCAGCATTTGTTCTACCCATTGCGTATAGGTCTGTACCAGTCCGGAAATTTCAAAATTAAAAAATTTTCCATGCAGACTTTCACACAAACTTTTCGCGGCGTCCAACGTGGTTTCTGAAGAATGTTTGCTGGCTTGATAAACTCCGGTCAGGAGTTGTGGCATAAGCGTTTTCCAATCTTCCGAACCCGTATCATTGGTGTTAATCCAAGGTAACTTTTTCTGGATGTCAGTCCATTTCAGTTCCTTGAGCACCAGTCTGCACATGAGCCAGATCAGCACAGCAACCGTAGAGGAATCCGCGCCTCCGCTCATGGATAGCACAAATCCACGACTGCGGCTTTTGCGCATATAATCCCAGAGTCCGAGAGAAACAGCCCTCGCAAACTCTTCCTTTCGATTTCCGGCAACCGGATTGATGATCACACTGGCAACCGGAATTTTTTCAGGGATGGGAAATTGCCAGGGGCAGTCAATGGTGTATTTCTGCTGATCAGGATGATTGGGACGATAGTTTGTATTTTTCCGGCGATAAAGGCGATTGAGTGAAATATCCGCTACGGCAGTGGTCATCAGCACATCACGAAACGAAAACCGTGTTCCGCTCGCAATCAATCCCCGGTTTCCTGACGCGATTAAAACGGTGCCATCATAAATAATCCGTCCGGCTTCACAACCGATCAAATTGCTGTAAACATACACACTGTTTGTAACCCGGGCACCTTCCCTGACGATCTGACAGCGAGTCTGATATTGATCAAAGGCAAAATGGCTGGCACTTGCGTTTAATATGACATCAACGCCAAGATCCGCCAACTTGGTTCCCGGACGCTGAATGACCCATGCGTCTTCACAAATCTCGAAGCCAACCTTGACACCATCCATATCAAACAGCAAATCCCCGACAGGAATAGTTTGCCCCTTGTGTTCAATGGTGGTCTGGAATGCGCTAGGCCATGGTTTGAACCAACGGGTCTCATAATACAGATCCTGCCCCGCCAGAAACTGTTTGGGCACAATGCCGCAAAGCTTTCCGTTCACCAGCCAGGCAATGGCATTATACATCACCTGACTCACCAGCACAGGAAGTCCCACAGCCACCCCGATTCCAACAGTGTGGGGCAAAATCTCATCGAGAATTTCCAGCGATCGCTCAGCGACACTCGCAGAATGAAAGGCATCTTCGCAACCATAACCTGAAATGCACAACTCTGGCAGGCATAACAGGTCAACACCGGCTGATTTTGCCTGTTGAATTGCAGAAAGAATGTTGGTCAGGTTGTTTTTCCAGTCAAGTGGCGTCTGGTTGAGTGCGGCGCCCCCGACTTTGACAAATGAAATAGTGGTCATGACCTGGTTTTGAAGGGGTTCATTAAATAATTCGTAAGCGTTCAGCCGTCAGTTTTCAGGAATTCTCAAAGCCTGGAAGCCAAACGATATTTTCTGCTATTGAGTCATAAGGCTTCTGAGGCGCATAAACACTGAAAGCTGAATACTGAAAGCTGAACGCTTACAAAAAATCAATCAGGTTTGTTTTCAGGCAAACGGAACAATTGACCTGCGTTATGGGTTGTCTGTTCGGCAATTTCATCCAGACTCACATTCAATTCCTGTGCAATAAATTGTGCGATTACGGGAATTCGTGAAGGATCGTTGGATTTTCCCCTGAATGGCATGGGACTCAGAAATGGCGCATCGGTTTCCAGCAGGATTCTGTCCAATGGGGTTTGCCGGAGCACAATTCTCAAGTCCTCAGCACTTTTAAACGTAACAATACCATTGAAACCGATATACCATCCCATCTCGAGCAGAGTCTGGGCCATCCTCAAGGATCCTGTGAAACTGTGTGCCACACCTTTGCGGGTGAGTGGGGTTTCACGGAGTATCTCAAGTGTGTCCTCTTCAGCCTCACGCGTATGTAAAACCAGTGGCAATTGGACTTTTTCCGCAAATTTCAGATGCTCCCGAAAAGAGTGTTTTTGGGTTTCCAGGGGAGATTTCATGTAGTGATAATCCAGACCTGTTTCGCCAACTGCTACAATATCAGGGTTGGTGTGGAGAATGTTTTGCATTCTGCTCAGGATCTCGTCAGAAAACTGGCTGGAATCATGAGGATGTATGCCAACACTGCCATAGATGCCCGCATGCTTTCGTGTGAATTGATCAACAAATTCCATAGAAGCTTCATCAATGGAAATAGTGATCAACTGAACCACCCTGGCGGCTCTGGACAGTGCAACAGATTCTTCAGGTTGAACAGGCAACATATCCAGATGGCAATGGGTATCAATAAAACTTGTCATAATTTTTACGGATAAGTAAGAATGCCACTGATTTCAGGGGTTATGCTGTGACAGGTATTTGGATATACAAATAAAAAGCGTTCCACTTTTCGATTTTTTGATTACTGGTAATGTTTTTCGATGAAGTCTTTGAAATAAACAAACTCCTTTTCATTTTCAATCTGAAACTCAATCATCTTTCATTAATAACACCTTTATGAAATCATGGCATTTCCTGTTATTCAGCTTAGGAATCAATTTATTGACAGGAGGATGTTATTCATTATCTTTCTATCATGATGTTGCCCAACTGCGTGCGATGCCTGATGGTGAACTGGAACAAATCAACACTGTTTTTGCCTCCAGAGAATTGACAAAGCCTCCGTCACTGCGGAGGATTTGTCCAAGTGGTGTTTCCAAAGTGGAAATTCTGCAAAGCTTTGACAATGGAATGCTGCATTATCTGACTCTGGGATTTTACAGTCCCATGTCCATCAAAGTCTGGTGTGATACTCCTCCGATGGATATTCCCTGAATATTATTTAAATCGATTATTATGTTTGAATCCTTGTCTGAGGCCTTAGGTTATCAGTTTCGGAATCCTGAAATTCTGAAACTCGCACTGACCCATAAATCATGGTCTTCCGAAAAACTCTTGAACAATGAACGTCTGGAATTTCTGGGTGATGCGATTCTGGATCTGGTGATCACAGAATGCCTGATGACACTCTTTCCTGAAGCCTCAGAAGGAATTCTTTCGAAGCTCAGGTCAACCCTGGTGAATGAACAGGGACTGAACCGGGTTGCGATAAATTTGAATCTCGGCCAGTTTCTTTTTCTGGGAAAAGGAGAAGAAATGACTGGCGGACGTTCCAAACCATCTTTGTTATCCAATGCCCTGGAAGCTGTGTTTGCCGCAATTTATATTGATAGCAAGACAGATTCAGGTTTGTCACGGATGGCGGAAGTGATTGAACGATTATTTGAGCCGTTTATTCCCAGAACCATGGATTCCAACCAGCACAAGGATCCTAAAACAGAACTTCAGGAATTGGTACAGAAGCAGTTCCGTGCTCTCGTCCATTATGAATTGCTGGAGGAATCAGGGCCGGATCATCAGAAACTCTTTGAAATCGCGGTCATGATGGATAGCAAAGAACTGGGCCGCGGAAAAGGCTCCAGTAAAAAACAGGCAGAACAGGCAGCGGCAGGCTCAGCACTGATCCATCTGCATGAATTCTCATCCTCAACAACGAAAAGCACCCTATGACATCAACACCCTCAGAACAAATACGTATTCATAAATATATGGCCCAGGCCGGCATCTGTTCACGCCGGGAAGCGGAGCAAATCATTGTCCGTGGTTCCGTCACCCTCAACGGTCAGGTTGTCACAGAACCCGGAGCCAAAATGACCCCCGGAGCTGATAAATTGGAAGTGGATGGGGAGCTTGTCCGCTTTAAACCCGTCATTCAAACTTCCGTGTATGCATTGTATAAACCCAAAAACTGCGTCACCACGCTGAAGGATCCTGAAGGCCGAATGACCATCAAACACTTTTTCCCCCCTGAAAACAAACGGTTTTACCCGGTGGGGCGGTTGGATTATGATGCTGAGGGATTGCTGCTGATCACCAATGATGGCGATTTCTGCAACAAGATCACCCACCCCAAATTTAAAATCTGGAAAAGTTATTTTGTCAAAGTGAAAGGAATCGTCACCCCGGAACACCTTCGAGGTCTGAAAAAAGGTCCGGTGATCAACAAAAAGAAACACCTTCCCGTCAAGGCAAAGATTCTGCATAACGTCAATAACAATACCTGGCTCGAAGTCACCCTTCAACAGGGCACCAACCATCAGATCAAAAATATGTTTTTACAAATGGGATTTCTGGTAGAGAAAATCAAACGATTCAGTATCGGGAATATCCATCTGGGGGAAATGAACCCCGGTGAATACCGCAAACTGTCTCCTGAAGAAATTGCCGATTTGTTGAAGTTAGTTACCTGATATTCCGGAATTTGACATGGCTATGCGCACCAAAACCTCCTTGTTTCAGATCAGAATCAAAGACGAAAAGATTCTTCTCAGGGTGGTATTGTCTGACACTGGAGAAAAAGCTTCTCTGGATGATATTCAGGATAAACTGCATGAAATGGATGTCGATTATCTTCCTGAAACGCTGTTGGAAATTTATGAAAAGGCCTCTGGAAAATTTGAAGTGCTGTGTGATGAACTCAGTTCAGAATATCAACTGCTGATTGAAATTTCAGACAATGAACTGAAAGCCTACCTCACGATCCATCCACCAAATTCCGGCGAAGATTTTCTTTCAGTGGATCGCATTGTTCATTCCCTCAGTCAGTCAGGGGTGTATGAAGGCATCAATCGAACAGCAATTCAAACGATGCTGGATGACATGATCGAATATGATCCTGTTGTCGTTGCTGAAGGCCGCATGCCCGTCAATGGCAAGGATGGCACATTTGAAGTGGTCTGCCTTCCTGAGGAACCCCGGAAAGATCCCCTGCACAAAGACCCCCGTGACATGCATTTCATCCATAATGTCGCTGAAGGAGAGACTTTGGTCAAGATTGTGCCACCAAGTCCCGGTGAAAATGGATTCACTGTGACTGGCAAGGCTCTTCACGCGCAACCCGGGAAAAAAGCCGCAATTTTTCCAGGCCGCAATACCCAATACAATTCTGACCGGACTCAAATTATTTCAACACATTCAGGCTTTGTCTGTTTTGCGGGCAACCGGGTTTCTGTCGATAATCTGCTTGAAATTTCAGCGGTGAATGGTGCTTCGGGGCATGTACGCTTTGATGGGATCCTGAGAATTTTCGGTGATGTGGAAGATGGCTTTTCCGTGGAAGCCAGTTCAAAAATAGAAATATGGGGTACGGTGGGCAAGGCGAATGTCCTGTGTCATGGGGATATTGAAATCAGGCAGGGGATCATGGGGAGCAATATCAAATCAGGCGGAACCATTCAGGCTGGTTTTATTTCTGAAGCCCAGGTGGAAGCTGGAGAACATTTGATAGTGGAGGAATACATTCTCAATTCCAAGGTTTCAGCAGGGAAAACCCTGCTCATTGCCAATGCGCAGGGATACTTTGCCGGAGGCGAAGGCTATGCCGGAAATTTTATCAAAGTTCCCAATGCGGGTTCGGCCAAAACCCAGAAGCAAACAACGCTGGAAGTCGGCATCGCCATCAATACCCGTAAATATTACAATGAACTTGAAGCCACCCTTGAGCGGGAATTTGAAAATTTACAGAAGCTGAAAAAGAACATGCTCATTCTCCAGAATGCCCGTGAAAAAAGGAACGGGGTGCTTCCGGAAGAACATGAAGACGTCTTTAACAAAATGGGAGTTGCACTGGATTCATCCTTAGTCACCTTGAAATCCGGCATCAGTCAATGGCGAAAAATCAAGGAGACCCTCTGGATTGATCATGAAACCAATGGCGGGGCAATTTTTGTAGAACATGATGTTCACCCCGGTGTCGTGATCAAGGTTCTACGGGTCAAACTCAATGTTCCATCGGGCATTGCCAATGCCGCGTTTGTTTTTACCAGAGAAGGAATCCAGGTCTCACCTTTTGATTCAGTGTATCAAAAATACAAACGACATTTTCCATGAATTCACCTTTAATGACTGAGCAATGACATGGCGGCCCTGGCAAAAAATGATTTAATTCGAAAAGTTCAGCGTGGAGAAACGTTGTTTCGAATGGATCTGAAAAACATGAATCTGGAAAATGCCATGCTCAAAGGCGCGATTTTAAGGGAGTGTTCCTTCAACAACAGTTGTATGAACGGCATCAATCTGGATTGCGCCATACTGGATAAATGTGATTTTACCGACTGTGAACTCAGGGAATCATCATTTCAGGAAGCATCCCTGGTGGAATGTGATTTCCGCGAAGCCTCTCTGAAAAATTCAAATTTTATTGAAGCCAATCTCCGGGAAGCCAGGCTTTTCCAAACAGAGATGAGTCAATGTAATCTGGATGGTACTATCATGATCAAGATCCAGGCTCATCTGGCGGATTTTACCAATTCCAGTTTTTTTGGAAGCAACATGTCTGAAGCCAGTATGCTGTTGTGCGACTTCACCGCCTGTGACGCGGATACGCTCACAGCGACCGATGCTGATTTTTCCGGTTCAATCTTCAATGGAACCAAAATGGACAGGGCAAAGCTGGAAAACAGCAATTTTACCTACTGCGAATTTGCCTCATCCATGTTGCGAGGATGCCATGCTCCAAAAGCAAATTTTTTCAAAGCCACATTCATCAATACTTACCTGACCAAAACAAATCTCGAACAGGCCAGATTTATGCGGGCCAACCTGAAAAAATCGTTTCTGGCCGCGGCACATCTGGGCGAAGCCAATCTGATTGAAGCCAGTTTTTCTCATTGCAGATTTGACAGTGCCATCATGACAGGCGTGATTGAAACAGGCACCAGTTATGAACAGGTGATTTTCAAGGATGTCAAGCGATGACCCGTAAAATCCTGTTGTGTGGACTTCCTATTTATTTTTGGGTTTGCCTGTCTATAGCTCTTGCTGAATATCGAGCCTATGAACTGGAGGTGTTTGACAGGATTCAGATGAAAAAAGAAATTGTCATTACCTCTTTTTCTCCGAGTGACTACATCCTGAGTCACGGTGGGCCACAGCGTATCGGGATCATCATTCGCGCTTCATGGATGTGCTATGGCGATACCTCCCAATATGGTAAAGTCTGTCCGCAACCTCCAGCGATCAATCCCCGATTCAAGGTGGGAGAACGGATTCAGGTGATATTGAACAAACATCTCACCGATGGCTGGCTTGGCGTTGTAGAAAACAGTTTTTATCGTCCGGATCTGCGCAGTAATGTGTATGGGGTACGTTTTCCGGAACGCAAGGATCTTTACACCCGCTATTACGAAGCCAATCTCCAGAAAGCACCCTGATGTTCTTCAAGTCTAGGCTGTTGAGTTAAGGCTGTAACACGGGTTCCCAGGCTCTGCGTTAAGGTTTTTTAAGAAATTTCGAGCGAGAAAATCCCCCTTTTCAAAGGGGGCATGGGAGATTTAACGCTCAGAATAACATCCCCCTAACCCCCTTCAACCAAGGGGGAATTGGTGCCAGTGCCTTCACAGTGCTTAACTTAACAGACTTGATGTTCTGCGTGGCAACCCTGGATCGCACAGATTGATCCTTAAATATTCGCTGTTCGACATTCGCATTGTTTTTAAATCAGGATTCGCGTGTTCTCTAAAAATCTACCAAGCAAAAGGCCTCCTTTGTTACTGGCAGGATCAATGCTTCTGCTGGTTCTGTCCCCCATTGCCAGTTTATATGCCGCTGAACCAGTACCCAGGCAAAATATTGAATGGTTTGCCTTGTTCAGTGGACTTCTGGGGGGCCTGGCCTTGTTTCTGTTTGGCATTGAGAAAATGAGCAATGCCCTCGAGATGGTCGCCGGAGATCAAATGAAAACCATTCTGGCCCGTATTTCTCAAAACAGGTTTATGGGCATGCTGACAGGAGCGCTGGTCACCGCGATTATTCAATCCAGTTCTGTAACCACAGTCATGCTGGTGGGGTTTGTGTCGGCCAATCTGATGACCTTCACCCAAACCATTGGTGTGATTTTCGGTGCGAACATCGGCACAACCATCACCACCCAGATCATCGCTTTCAAAGTTACAAAAGCCGCCTTACTGTTGATTGCGCTGGGGGTTGCCATGATATTCACAGGCAAGCGGGAACTGATTCGACAATATGGTTATGTGATTCTGGGCATGGGGTTGTTGTTTCAGGGAATGGTAATCATGGGAGACAGCGTCCACCCGCTGAGAACGTATCAGCCGTTCATTCAGTTGATGGCTCAAATGGAAAATCCGGTATTGGGAATTCTGGCTGCGGCAGTTTTCACCGCAATGGTACAGGCCAGTTCCGCGACACTGGGGGTCGTGGTTGTGCTGGCCTCACATGGATTGGTATCGCTGGACGGTGGAATCGCCATGATGCTGGGATCGAATATCGGCACCTGCATCACAGCCGGATTCGCGTCCATTGGCCGTTCACGAGAAGCCATCAGGGTTTCGGTTGCGCATATTCTGTTCAATGTTTTAGGCGTTTTGCTTCTATTGCCATTTTTGACACCTTATGCGGAATTTATTCAATGGGTTTCTCCAGCAGACGCAGGCTTGGATGTCCGTCAATATATTCCAAGACAAATTGCCAACTCGCATACGTTTTTCAATATTGGAGCTTCTCTGCTCTTTATATTTTTTGTGCCGGTATTTGACCGCTTTGTATGCTGGCTGGTGCCTGAAAAGAAAGCTGGCGGTGATGCTGGTTTTAAAACACGTCATCTGGATTATTCCATCATCAAAACACCTGCTCTGGGGTTGACGGCCGTCCGTCATGAAATTGCCAGAATGGGTGTCAGAGTGACAGAAATGTATCAAAAAATTCTCCCCGCGATCTTTGAACGTGATGAAGAGACTCTCACTAAAACAAGAGATATGGATAATTATGTGGATTATCTTTATGGAGAAATCATCAAATATCTTGGACAGATGAGCAAACAGACTTCGTCAGAAATTCACACCCGTGAGATTGTTCTGCTGATGTCCGCGGTCAATGATCTGGAAAATATCGGCGACAGTATTGAAACCACCATGGTTGGCTTGGGAATTGACGGCATCAAGGACCACATCGTCATCAGTGATGTAACCCGGGATATTATTCTAAAAATCTACCGACTTGTGTCAGAGGCACTTGATTCATCCATCAGGGCCGTGGTGGAGCAGAGTATGGTTGATGCAGGCAAGGTCGTTGGACTGAAAGCCGCGATTGATGAAATATTTGAGCAGGCGCAAACGCACCAACAACGGCGATTGATTGCCGACAATAGTGGTGGACTTGCCGCCTATCGTCTGGAAATGGATTTGATTCAGCAACTCAAACGTGTTTATTATCACGCCAAACGTATCGCTAAAAGTGTCATAAATCCCGGAGAAATGCTCAAAGATGAGTGAACCCGCATCATAACGAAACCTTCATGACAAAATTTCGACTTAAGGGCAAAGTCGCCATTGTGGCAGGAGCCTCTCAAGGGTTGGGACGAGAAATTTCCCTGAAACTGGCAGAAAATGGAACCCATCTGGTACTGGCCGCACGCAATCAGGAAAATCTCGAACGTGTTGCTGGTGAGTGCATAGGCCGTGGTGTCAGAGTGTTGGCTTTTCCCATGGATGTTTCGGATAAGGAGCAGTGTCAACAATTGATTGAGGCCTCGTTGAAGCACTTTCATTATCAGGTGGATATGCTGATTCATTGCGCTGGCGTCCAGGAAAACCTTCCTTTATCAGCACCTGATTCTCTCGTATCGCTGGAATATCTGATGGCCGTCAATTACTTCGGCTGTGTTTACCTCACCAACTATGCTATGCCTCACCTGATACGAAATCGGGGAGTGATTGTCGGCGTGATCGGGTTGCAGGGAAGATTCGGTGGTCTGAATCAAGCCGGTTTCGCTGCCAGCAAACACGCGTTGGCCGGTTTCTTTGAATCCTTACGCTATGAACTTGAAGCCTCCAGAGTTGGGGTGACCATGGCCTTTCCCGGAGATTGGGATTCTTATGCACAGTCTGCTGGAAATGAAACTTCTTCCATGAATGTCCGCGAGGTGTGGGCTCAGATCATTATTGAAGGCATTCAGAAACGACGCCACAATCTTTACATGGAACGCAAAACCGTAGTGAACCGTATGCTCCAGTTTTTCTCACCCCGATTGGCCAATCAGCTATTGCGTCGCTTTCTGGACTGACTTCATTATCGGAGTATCCTCATGAAAATCATCACTATGAATCTGAATGGCATTCGTTCCGCCACTGAAAAGGGCTTTTTGGAATGGATGACATCTCAGCAGGCGGATGTGGTTTGTTTACAGGAAATCAGGGTGCAACCGGAACAATTGACCCCTGCCATGAGAAACCCCAAAGGTTATGAGAGTTTTTTTCTTTCTGCCCGGAAAAAAGGTTATGCGGGTGTCGGTGTGTATTTTAAAAAAATGCCTGACCGGTTTCACACTCGCTTTGGATGGGCCGAAATGGATGATGACGGCCGTTATCTTCAGATAGATTATGGAAATCTCAGCATCATTTCGCTATATCTGCATTCAGGCAGTAGCGGTGAAATCCGACAGTCTCTCAAATTTCAGGCAATGGATCAATTGACAAACTGGTTGAAAGAAAAACGGCAGGATGGCCGGGAATATATCGTTTGTGGCGACTGGAACATCGCACATCAGCCGATTGATCTTAAAAATTGGAAAGCCAATCAGAATTATTCAGGCTTTTTACCCGAAGAAAGACAATGGCTGACCATGCTTTTCGAAGAGTTGGGGTTTGTGGATATTTTCAGAAAACTCAATCCCCACCCTGATCAATATACATGGTGGTCAAACCGTGGTCAGGCCTGGTCCAAAAATGTGGGCTGGCGGATTGACTACCAGATAGGAACACCTGGAATCGCAGGTAAGGCCAATCATGAAACCATCTTCAGGGAACAAAAATTTTCCGATCATGCTCCCCTGATCATTGGTTATGATTTCGAGATTTGATTGCGTGATTTTGAAAATGAAAAAAAAGGGGATGAGACGTCAATCCTGAATTTAATCACTTGTTTTAAAGGATTGAATCAGGAATAAATGCGTTAATTTTAGAGTTGAATCCATTTTTTGCTGTTGATTTAATGAGAAACAGCGATTCTCTACCTGCCACAATAAATTAAATAGAAAGTGGTCTTTTTAAAACCAAGGAGTCAGGAGTCACATATGTGTGGAATTGTTGGATTTGTAGGAAATGGTGTGATCCCGGGACGGTTGCTTCAAGGGTTGCAGCGTCTGGAATATCGGGGTTATGATTCTGCCGGAATGGCGTTATGTACAGAAGATAGCCATCTTCATATCTTGAGAAGAGTCGGCAAGTTGGCAAACCTAAAAAATGACACACCTGAATTTCTGGAAACAATACACTCCCCAATTCGTGGCGGCATCGCCCACACCCGCTGGGCAACCCATGGAAAACCTAGCGAAGCAAACGCGCATCCCCATCTCAGCCAGAATGGGACTATTGCGGTTGTCCACAATGGAATCATTGAAAATTACCAGACACTGAAAGATCAGTTGATTCGGCAGGGATTTGAATTCAAAAGTGAAACGGATACCGAAGTCCTGGCGCATTTGATTGAATATCATTATCAGGGAAATCTGTTTTCAGCCGTATTGTCCGCCTTGCACCTTGTGGAAGGTACTTATGGGATTGCGGTCCTCAACGCTTTGGAACCCAATGTTCTGGTAGCCGCCAGAAAATCAAGTCCGCTGGTTGTCGGCCTGGCAACTGAAGGAAATTATGTGGCGTCAGACATGGTCGCCATGGTCCAGGAAACACAGCGGGTGATTCATCTTGATGACTATGATGTGGTGCTTTTATCCGAAGATCCACCTGTAATCACCAATCTGAAGAATAGAATCCGTGAATATGAGGTATCAACGGTTGATTTCCATCTGGATGATGTCAGTAAGGGGAATTTTGAACATTTCATGTTGAAAGAAATTCATGAACAACCCGATACCATTCGGAATGCGACACGGGGAAGAATGGATTATGAAACAGGAAACGCCAAACTCAATGGCCTTGGATGCACGGCCTATGACATTGCCCAAATCCGTCATGTCACCATTGTCGCCTGTGGTACTTCACGTTATGCGGGACTGGTCGGGGAGTATCTGATTGAAACGCTGGCAGGCATCACCGTGGATGTGGAATATGCCAGCGAGTTTCGCTACAGAAATCCAGTCATCATGCCTGGAACTGTGGTCCTGGCAATCAGTCAGTCCGGCGAAACCGCAGATACACTTGCGGCTCTGATGGAAGCCAAATTGAAGGGTGCGACGGTGTTTGGTATTGTCAACTCCGTTTCCAGTGCCATTGCCCGTGAAGCCGGACGAGGCATTTATCTTCATGCGGGTCCGGAGATCAGTGTCGCCTCTACCAAAGCCTTCACGAGTCAGGTGATGGTTCTCACTTTGCTGGGACTTCTGTTGGGTCGAAGCAGTCGCCATTCATTGACCGAAGGACAAAATCTTATCCGTGAAATAGAGGCATTGCCTGAAAAGATCGAATATATTTTAAAAAACGAACGACCCAAAATTTATCAGGCGGCGCAATATCTCAAGGATTTCGAGAATGTATTTTATATTGGTAGAAGTTTCAATTATCCTGTGGCCCTGGAAGGAGCCCTCAAGTTGAAGGAAATTTCCTATATTCATGCCGAAGGATATGAATCCGCTGAATTGAAACATGGTCCAATTGCTTTACTGGATTCGCGCAAGCCAGTTCTGGCG
Organism: SAR324 cluster bacterium; assembly: GCA_015232315.1. Lineage (NCBI taxonomy): Bacteria > Deltaproteobacteria > SAR324 cluster bacterium. Next base: position 68,387 of record JADFZZ010000010.1, read on the forward strand.
ATCATGTCAAATCAGGCAGGTTATGAAAAAATAGTGGGCTCTGTAAAGGAAGTGATGGCACGTGACGCCCCTGTGATTTGTCTCGGAACCGAGGGCAACACCACATTGTCACAGTATTCACCCTATGTATTGAGTATTCCGGAGTGTCCGGAGTTGTTGTCACCTGTACTCAATACTGTGGTGCTTCAGTTGCTGGCCTATGAAGTGGCTGTAGCCAAGGGCCTTAGCGTTGATCAACCGCGTAATCTGGCTAAAAGTGTGACGGTCGAATGACACACGTTCTGTAGAGAGACGTAATAGGTTACGTCTCAGCTTAATAGAGAATGATAACCACATAGAGATGTAACATGTTACGTCTCTATAACCTGGAGGATAGTATGGAAACAATGGCATTGAGCAAAGAAGGATCTGTCTATGTATTGACCTTGACCAATAATGCGACAGGCAATGCGTTCACACTTAAAGCTCTTGAAGAATATCATGCGGTGTTTGATCAAATTGAACAATCTGGAGAGAATTGCTCTCTGGTGGTGACCAGCAGCGATCCTAAATCATGGTGTACAGGAATTGATCTGGAATGGATGAAAACCCAGCCGGAAAATTATTTTCCTGAATTCGGTCAATTGCTGGATAAATTTTTTATTCGACTGGCTCTCCTTCCAGTACCAACGATTGGATGTCTTACCGGACACACATTTGCCGGGGGAGCAATCATGGCCGCATGTTTTGATTTTAAACTCATGAGAAAAGACAAAGGCTGGTTCTGCCTGCCAGAAGTGGACATCAATATTCCATTCACACCGGTAATGCATCAGATTATTAGCCTGTTTCCTAATCAGCAAGCATTGAAAGAACTGGTGTTGACGGGAAAACGAATAGGAGGACAGGAAGCCGCGGATTCAAAGCTGGTGGATTCCTCATGGCCGGACGCAGAACTGAAAACCAAAACCATGGAACTGGCCCAGATACTTGCAGGAAAAAATCGAAAGGTTTATGCCAGTATTAAACGAGGATTGAAGTCAAATTTAAAATGAAAGGGCCAAGGAAAATCCAGTGGGTAATCCCCGCTGGATTCTCGCTTGAGCCCAAGGCAGTTCGCTTCTCTGGTAGGACTGGACTACGTGCCCGTCAAAAATACGATTTTTGGCGTTTGCGGGGCATGTAATCCCCGCCTACCATCCTCAAAATCAGAAGAACTGAACAGACCTGGATTGATCCCAATTTCATGCCGACATTCGTTCAAGCATGGGGGTTTCAGGGAAGGTCGGCAACGCAATCTTGTGATCAACGCTATAAAGGTAGTCATTGAACACATGTTCCGCAGTGAGAATTTGCCAGGAACCATCAGGACGGCGAATTGTCGTATCTTTCAGACGGTAAACATAATGGCCGCAAGTCCAGACCTTATAATTTTTCATGCCAGTACACAGGCACGTTTTGTCTTTGACTGAAATCATTTTGGAAGTGGATTGTGCCACTGTATCCGTGTAGGCCTTGATATAGGCACAGTTGCTATTGCCATCGAGGAGATAACCCAATTCTTCACAATTCGGACGAATTCCCACACCAATTGCCGGCGATGATTTGAGCATTCGCATCGGATAACCCGTAGGGGAGATGGTGTTGACTTCCACATCCTCTTCATTGGATTTGAAATATTCCTGCTTGACGTTGGTGGGCAAGCCACATTCCTCTGTGACGGTAAAACGTGTCGCCACCTGCACCGCCGCATTACCCGATTCAAGATATTCCATGGCATCCGTTCCCGTAAAAATCCCTCCAGCCGGAATCACCGGGATCTTAAGATTTTCCTGTTCCAGAAATTGATGGACTTCCTGCACAATGGTTTTCAGGTCATATTCAGCCCAGTCCATTCCAAATCCGAGATGACCTCCGGCCAGGGGACCTTCTACAACGATATAATCCGGCATCCGGTTTACACGTGCGGCTTTTTTCAGAAAAGGTCTGAGTGCCCGGACTGAAGAAACAATAATTCCGAGCATGGTATCACGGAATCGGGGATGGTCCTGAATCAACTCAAAAGATCCCAGATGCAATCCAGCACTCAGTGTGATTCCGTCAATGCCTGCATCCATGGCCGCAGTCAACCGGACTTTGAGTGTCCCCTTGGGGTTATTCATGGTCAGTTTTTCCATGCAGTTGACAAACACTGCACCAGAGCCTTTTTTCTGATCCATGGTTTTTCCCGCATGATTTCGGGTTGCCTCGGCTAATTCTTCCAAATTGAACTGGACGCTTGATTTGTCGAGATTGTCGGCATTGTCCTTGTGCTGAAGATATTTATTTTTGCTGAAAGTGGTCTTGAAACGCTTGTCAGCCACGCCAAGCACCATTGCGTCTGAAATATGCCCGATTCCACCCAGACGGGCGATTTCCAGGGCGAGATCTGCTGTGGATATGTCTACGCCCATGCCGCCAATCATGATTGGCACATATTCTTTGTTTCCAAGTTTTAACCTGAAATCATCAACTCGTTTCATTGTTACCTTTTCCTGGTACAGGGTTTCAGGAACAGGGGACATCACCCCTTTGTGTAGTCAGGTTGCAATCGTATCGGATATAGTGGATGAAGTATATCGAGATGGACAAAGTATCGCATGTCGAGGCTTAAAGTATATGAGAGCTATTCCCCGGCCACCTAATTTGCCATGATCGAATAACCGCAATCCACATAAATCACTTGTCCAGTGATTGCGGTTGCCAGATCACTGCACAGAAATGCAGTGGTATTGGCAACTTCCTGTTGCCGGGTTGTCCTGTTGAGCGCTGAGTGTTCTCCAGCGACTTTCAACATTTCACCAAAATTTTTAATTCCTGAGGCCGACAGCGTTTTGATGGCACCGGCTGAAATAGCGTTCACCCTGATTTGATCAGGACCAAGTTCTCGAGCCAGGTATCGGACGGATGATTCAAGAGCCGCTTTGGCTGGACCCATCACATTGTAATGCGGAACAGCCAGTTTGGCACCAATATAACTCATGGTGACAATACTTCCACCCGTTTCACGCATCAAGGGGGCCAATCCTGAGGCCAGCGGCAACAGCGAAAACGCACTGATTTCCATGGCTTTCAGAAATCCTTGCCGACTGGTTTGTGAAAAAGGTTTGCCCAAATCATTACTATCGGCAAACGCCAGGCTGTGTACAATAAAATCCAGAGAACCCCAGGTTTCTTTCAGGGTATCATTCAATTGCTGAATATCCGCATCCTGAGCCATATCACAGGAACAGATGATTCTTGCGTTGATTTTTTCTCCAAGCTCACGGACATTGGCCTCAAAACGTCCTTTACTTTCTGGAAGATAGGTCAGCGCTATTTCCGCTCCCAGTTGATGGAGCGTTTGTGCGACAGACCAGGCAATACTGCGCTGATTACCAACGCCCAGGATGACTCCTTTTTTTCCGGAAAAATCAATCATGGCTTTTCTTTCAAGTTGAAGGTTAAAAGTTTTTGCTCAATTAAAACAATTTTCATGAGCGGTTATGGCAATCACCATTAAACTCCGGAACATGATTTTCTTTGCTTATCATGGAGCTTTTCCGGAAGAGAATACTCTTGGACAAAGGTTTGAAATTGATTTGGAATATGTTTTTTTTGGACAAGAAGCCATCGCTTCCGATCAATTGAAGGATACGATTTCTTATGTGGATATTTATCAGATCATTCGGGAAACCATTGAACAACAGCAGTTCCGGTTACTTGAAAAACTGGGCGATACCATTATGGATGAAATTTATCAGGCATTTCCCCGGATTCAGCGCATCCAGATCAGAATCAGAAAACCTTCCGCCCCCATCCCGGGAGTCCTCGATCATGTGGAAATTGAAATGAACCGGGAAAAGTCTATTGTTTGAAAAATCCCAGCACATTGCCCATTCGAACTGTTTTTCCGATATAGACATTGTCCCACTTGATCTGGTCCCGTTTGTAAAGACAGACAACGGTGGAGCCCATCTCAAAGAGGCCGAGTTCTTCGCCGCGTCGAACAGGATAGGGATCATTCAGTTTCCATGACCCGGGTGATACTCCGGGTGTGTTTGACTCAACCTCAGAATACCGCACTTTAATTTTACCGACAATGGTTGCTCCCACTTTGACCAGTGCGCATTCGCCAGACTTCATCTGAATGTAGGAAATGATCCGTTCATTGCGCGCAAACAAGCCTGGAATATGCTTGACGCCCACGGCGCTGACGGTCCAGAGTGCTCCGGGAATATAAGTGAAATGAAGGATCTCACCATCAGCCATACTGTGAATTCGATGATAATTATGGGGTGCCAGATAAATGGTCATGAATTTGCCACCCTCATATTCACTGGCTTTTTCATGATCATTCAACAGATCCGACAAGGTGTAGGAAATGCCTTTGGCCTGAAGGAGAATCCCTTGCACAATGTCTCCGTATTCACCAATGGTTCCATCCACGGGTGATATCAGTGCATCCCTTCGTGGATCAATGGTTCTGGCATCCGGTTTGAGTTGTCTGGTAAAAAACTCATTAAAGGTCCGGTATTCTTCCACGCCCTTGATGTATTCGCTCATATCAATTTTGAAGGCCCTGATGAAGGCCCTGATCAGAAATTGCAGCATCCGTGGGGGGAGTTCCAGATTGGCAATGGTGCCGCATAAACGACTGAACAGATTTTTGGGCAGCAACCAGAGCAGATAGTAGGACAGTGGGCGTAGTTTAAATTCAGAATTCATGGGGATTATACTGGCTTCAGAGTGGTGATGTCACGTCCCAGCATGTCGAGAATGCGGGAACCGTCAATGGTTTCTTCCTCCATCAGAATTTTGGCAATCTGATGCATGGTTTCAAGATTATCCTGCAAGAGTTGTTTCGCTTTCTGATAATGGAAATTGATCATTTGCCGCATTTCACGGTCAATTTTAACAGCGGTGTCTTCGCTATATTCCCGTTCTTTGCCAATATCCCGTCCCAATACATGATGCTGTTCCTCAGTTTCCATCACAATTGGCCCCAGAGATTCACTCATCCCCCAACGACAGATCATATTGCGTATGGTGTCGGTGGCTTGCTGGATGTCATTGCTGGCACCCGTGGTCAAGGCATCAAAAATGATTTCTTCCGCGGCTCGTCCACCAAGAGAAATGGTGATTTTATTGGACAGGTATTCCACATCATAAGACCGATGGTCCGATTCCGGAAGAAACGATGTGATACCTAGCGCACGTCCCCGTGGTACAACCGTGACTTTATGAACCGGGTCTGTTTTCGGTAACAATGCTGAAACCAGGGCATGACCGGCTTCATGATAGGCGGTACTCAATTTTTCTGCTTCAGACATGACCATGGATCGACGTTCAGGGCCCATCAGGATTTTGTCACGTGCCCAGTCAAAATCCTCCCGGGTGACAGAACTTTTATTATGGCGTGCGGCCCCAAGCGCGGCTTCATTCACCAGATTTTTTAAATCAGCTCCAGAAAAGCCGGGTGTGCCCTTGGCAACAACGCTGAAATCCACAGTGTCAGCCAGAACCACTTTTTGCGCATGGACTTTCAAAATTGCTTCCCGTCCCCGGATATCAGGCAGGGGAACACTCACCTGTCTGTCAAACCGACCTGGACGGAGCAGGGCTGGATCAAGGACATCCGGACGGTTGGTGGACGCAATAATAATAATCCCTTCTGAGGTATCAAAGCCATCCATTTCCACCAGCAACTGGTTCAAGGTTTGTTCACGTTCATCATTACTGCTACCCAGACCACTTCCCCGGTGTCGGCCCACAGCATCAATCTCATCAATAAACAGAATGCAGGGCGCATTGCGTCGGCCTTCGTCAAACAGGTCTCGAACCCGACTTGCTCCTACGCCCACAAACATTTCAACAAAATCCGATCCACTGATACTGAAAAAAGGAACTTCGGCCTCACCTGAAACGGCTTTGGCCAACATGGTTTTTCCTGTTCCGGGAGGTCCTGACATCAGCACCCCTTTGGGAATGCGGCCACCCAGTTTACGGAATTTTGCGGGATCTCTGAGAAATTCAATGATTTCGACGAGTTCTTCCTTGGATTCATCAACACCAGCCACATCCTTGAAGGTGATTTGATGCTGATTGGGATCAACACGCTGTGCCTTGTTGCGACCCAGAGAAAAAATTTTTCCAGCGCCCCCCTGCATCCGTCTCATGAGGAAAAACCAGATGGCAAATATCAGCAGGAATGGACCCCATTGGATCAATAGATTGATATACCAGGGAGGACCCATATCCGGGATATAATTGACCTGAATCTGTTGTTCCATCAACTGGTCAATCAGTCCGGGATAATTTGCCGGAACCTGAGCCATATAGGGTGTGCCATCATTGAGGATGCCCTGTACAATAGAATCCCCATTGATTTCCGCATTCATGACATGACCTGTTTTCAGTTGATTCAGAAAATCACTGTATGCCAGTTCCCGTATGTTATTGGGAACAGATCCACTGAACAGGTTCACAAGGAGAACAGCCATGATCAGGATGACTAAACCAATCAACAAGTTTTCATTTTTCATGAGACTATCTATCAAGAGTGTGTGTCAGAAAGGCCGAGGCCTTCAGGAATGGGTCATCTTTCCATTACTTTTTAATTCATGCAAGACTGTATTTTTAATAAAATCGTCTCATATTGTTGATTTTCGGGGAAAATTCGCATTTCCCTTAAAATAAGGCTGGAACCAGAGTGTCATTCAACAACCCCGATGGGTAGACTCATGAGTGTACGGACGAGGGCAATTTAAAGAGAAAGCCGTATAGAAAATATTTTTTGCACAGGCAGGGGAATTGGAAAAACAGGTTCAGGCTTTGAATCCGGCCTGTTTGAGTTCCTGTAAAAAATGAACCCGGTCCGGTGCGCTCATAACAGAATTTCCGATCAGAACCGCGTCAAAGGGTAATTCGGCAATTCGGCGCATATCTTCCGGCCTGCTGATACAACTGGCACTGATCAGAACCTTATGTTCCTGAGCTTTCCACTCTCTCAATTCCTGATATTTTTCCCACCAGTTGAGACTTACATCGACACTGCCTTCATGATACTGACGAGTGGGGTTTGCCGGAATAGACGCAATGGGACGGTTATTGATCAACAGGATGTCTGGATTCACACTCAACGCTCTTGGAAGCTCGCTTTCCAACGAACATTCAACGACTGCGTCCAGTCCAAGATCCTGGCAGGTTTTGATCATGGTTTTCAAGGCGGATTCATTGAAATAATACACAAGGATCAACGCGGCATTAGCGCCTCTCAAACAGCCTTCTTCAAGTTGACAGGGATCAATAATAAATTCTTTATGCAATAGCGGGAGCGTTGTGAGAGACCTTGCCTGATCCATGACTTCAAGAGAGCCACCAAAATAATGTCCGTCTGTCAGGACAGAAATGGCATTTACACCGGCAAGAGTATAGTCCTTGATCACTTGACCAACATCAAGAGTCTCAACATTTTGACGACCCGGTGCTTTGGTTTTTACTTCCGCAATCAATGATAAACCTTGATCTGTGTGGCGTTCCAGCGATTTTTTGAATGAAATTTGAGCAGGACGTTGTTCAAGGGCGGTCTGTGAGAATAAATGGGACATGGAACTTTTCTTTTCAGCAATCTCCTGCTGTTTGATGGCTTTCATCTGGTCAAGAAATGTTTCCATGAATTGAATTCCAGGCGAGATCACTGGGGGTTGAGAAGATTCCTGATGATTTTGATCAAATCTGATATTAAAAATGGTTTTGACAAACAATGGACTGCTCCGAATTCTTCGGCCATTTTCAGCACAGTCTCTTTGGTCATGATGCCGCCGCCGGTAATGGCGATGATTTTAGAGTCAGGATTGACAGACAATAATTCCAGCATCACTTCAAAACCTTCTTTTTCAGGCATGAAAATATCCGTGATAACAAGGTCAAACGTTTGCCTGGTGTATAAGCGTTCAGCCTCTTTTCCGTTTGCGGTAATAGTAACCTGATAACCGGCATTGACCAAGGCTTCCTGCATCATAAACCGGATATTTTCTTCGTCATCAATCACAAGGATGTGTTGCATTTTATTTTTGGGGCAAAGTTTATAAAAATTGGTGCGTTCATAGCAGATGTCAATGTCTCACACAAGTGATTCATTGGATTTAAAAAAACAAATTTTTCACTTTATTTTCTTAAAAGACCTGTGCTAAGACTCCGCCAGTAACAAGGTCTGTCACACAGACCTGTAAGCGCCAGGCGCTTTTGTGATCCGGGAACATATTCAATTTGCCATAACACAAGACTCATTGGAAAAGTAATTTTTCAGGGACATCGTCCTTGCAGTCAACAGTAACGGTAGGGGGGAATATTTTCAAAAACAGGTATCACGCCGAAGGATGATGTTCAACGAACATCGGAATTCACTATGCAAGCAATCGCCTTCTGTTGAAAATGCGACGGAAGGCGCCTGATTATCCCTAAAACGAATACCCGCCTGTTAAAGTTATTCCGGTTGCGGTAGCCATCCTTTCATCCAGTAAATCCTTGAACGATGTCTGATCCATTGCCAGTGTCACACTGGAACTGTCTGTTGGAACAAATTTGACAGAGGCGCCCCAGCCACCTGTTTTTTCTTCAGGGCTGTTCACCACCGTAAAGCCTCCCGTCACAGCATATACCTGACTACCGCCCCAGACAAAGCCACTGAAGGTCCAACTTCCGGTATACCATGACAACGCTTCTTTCAAGGAAATCCAGGTGTCCTCATCCAGACCTGAATCGCTTCCGAGCATGATATAGTTGAGTTGTGTTTCAGAATAAAGGTATGCGTCAAAAAAGCTCAAGCCCAGGGTTGGCGTGATCTGAGTAACTGTGAAATCCACAGTTTCTGTGGTTTGAATCAACACAGGCTCCAGCAATCGGGGTTGTCCCGCGGGGCCAGGTTGCTGTGCTGGCGGTGGTGTGTTGGGAGGTGGAAGTGGATTTGTAGTTGTCGTTGTAGTGCTGGTTCCTGTTGTTCCGCTTGTGGTTGTCCCTGAGGTTGTGGCTGTAGTAGCGCTGGTGGTCACCTCAAAATTGGGATAGACACTCTGATAAACATCGACCCCGAAGTTCCATTGGAGGGGGACATAATAATTGGCACCTGTGAATAACACATACCCACCATCGGTAGCGTCATGGGATGTGTCAATGTAATGCGCTCCAACCCTGATTTTAACAGAATTGATGCCATAATTGTTATAGGCAAAGGAATAATCTGTTTGAGTCAGATCGTCCTGAGCATATTCAACACCACCGACTGTAACCGGGAGATTGGACTGGCTGTAATAATCGACAGCGCCTTCAAAAACATTATTAAGTCCTTGCCCCACATAAAGATAAACTCCGGTCTGAATTGCCGAGTCTTTTAACAGAGAATTATCAAAGGTCATGGAACTCACATAAGCCGTTGCGCTTATGGCGGTATTACTTTGGGCAAAACCACTGAGGGGAATCAAAAACATTGCTAATAACAGATAAATTTTCATTAAAACCTCAATTAAAAATATTACGATTTAATAAAATTAGGCACCTTTCATTTTCCTGTTTACAGTTTGTCCTCTCGACGAAGGAGAGATCCGGTTAGCCACGCGTTAAGATCCCTCGTCGCTCGTACCTCGCTCTGTCGGGATGACACAGGCAAACTGTAAAGTACTTTTGACTGATTTTGAAAGGTGCCTAAAATTATTGCTGGAATTCGCTCTCTATCAGTTCATTAAGCATAGCACAAGCAATAATATCAGGGTTGTTTAATTTTCAGTTTGGCATGGTGGGTAGGTTGGGTAGGGCCTTAGTGAAACCCAACAAAACTCGAGGGGTTTCGCTAAGGCTCTACCCATCCTACGCATCCTTTTTGGGAAAATTAAACGACCCTGCATTAATATTAATCATAGAGTGTTTCCCGCCAGCAATGCCGCCCCGTAAACACCGCTTGAATCGCCCAGTTCATTCTTGACAATGGGGGTCTGTAATTCAGGATTAAACAATTGCGCCGCCGTTTGCCTCACGCCGTCACTGTAAAGAACCTCAAGATTGGAAATACCTCCACCGATCACGATAATGTTCGGATCTAAGGTGTCGATCAGATTGGCCATTGCTCTGCCAAAATAAAACATGGTTTCCTGAATCACTTTGGTGGCGGCCTGGTCGGTGTGGTGTTCATACGACTCATAGATTTCCCGCACATTTTTAAAAAACCCGGTTTTTTCCTGATATCGATGCTGGATTCCAGTTCCTGAAAGATAAAGTTCCATGCAACCTTTTTGTCCGCACCAGCAGGATGGCCCATCCACATTGATACTCGAATGTCCCCATTCGCCTGCAATGCCATGCTGTCCTTTCCAGAGTTTTCCTTCATAGATGATGCCTCCACCCATCCCGGTTCCCATGATCACACCAGCCACCATGGTATGGTTTTTACCTGCTCCCAGCAAGGCTTCACTCAAGGCAAAACAATTGGCGTCATTTTCGATGGTCACAGGACTGTTAACGAGTTTTTCCAGATCTTTTTTGAGGGGCTTTCCAATCAGACACTGAGTATTGGCGTTACGGACCAGTCCGGTTTGGGGAAACAAGGACCCCGGAATTCCCATACCAATCACAGGCGGTTCGTCACACATATTCTGAAACTCTGACACAAGTTCAGCAATTTGTTCGATAATGAATACATATCCGCGTTCCTGTTGTGTTGGAACCCGGCGGCGACGAACCTCTTGAAGAACATTTTCTTCAGTCAGAATAACTTCTGTCTTGGTTCCTCCCAGATCTATTCCAATTCTTCGGCTCATGTTGACCTTTTTCAAATCAGGTTAAGAGGTGAATGATACGTTGTTAATAGACGATAAGGTCTTGATGCGCAACTGTAAATGTTCTTTTCGCAGATACACATTTTTGGCCATTTCAAAAACACAGTTGATGGCGTCTCCAGATTGACAATGCACTGGATCATGTTCATGTTCCAGTGCATTGAACCAGATGGCCTTAAACCTGAAAGAACTCCCTGAAAGCAAGAGTGATAAATGAACTTTGGGATTTCCCACCGGGTAAAGTGATTCCACCACAAATTCACCTTCAAACAAGGGCGATTCAAATTCCCGACCAAAAGGCTGCAATTGCTGAAGTTCATTCAATGTGGCAAAATTGATTTGTGCATGAGACAACTTGCCATCGGTCCAGATCATCGGTTCAGGCGGTTGTGTCATTTGTCGACGGACTGCCATTTCAAACTTTTCTGAAAACAGCTCCAGATTGGCGGATTCCAGACTGAAACCTGCCGCACCCCGGTGCCCACCAAACTTGTAAAAAAAACCGGGAGATTCCTCTTCGATCCATTGCAGGGCATTTTTCACATGAACCCCGGGAATGCTCCGGACAGAAGCGCTGAGCAGGTTGTCTTTCATCGGACTAAGCACCACAGTGGGTCGACCATACAACTCAAGCAATCTTGACGCGACAATCCCCTGAACACCAAGGTGGAACCCCGGATGAAATACGCACAGAGAGTGTGTATGCTTTTCCAAGGCGGCAACGGCCTGTTTCTTTGCTACGGACAGCATGCTTTTTTCAGTGTATCGACGGTCTTTATTATCATTTTCCAGAATATCCAGAAAATGATTGGCGTCATTCAAATCCGGTGCTGTTAAAAAGCGGTATGCCGCAAAGGGGTCTGCCATGCGCCCCCTGGCATTGATCCTTGGACCAATCAGAAAGCCAAGGTCTTCCGGCATGAAGGGTTCCTCAGGTTTCAATCTGTTTTTCAGGGATTGCCAGCATGGTCGTTGGAGTTGATTTATCTGCTTCAGTCCTGCCAGCACCACAGATCGATTGACTGGCGTACACATTGAAACCGCGTCAGCCATTGTGCCGAGGCTCACAAAATCCAGATAACCTGTCAATTTGGGCGCGTCTGCATTCAGACTGCCAAGTGTGATCAATTCATTACGAATCTGACAAAATAAAAGAAACATCACCATGCAACCCGCAATGGTTTTATCAGGGTATAGACAATCCTCCTGTTGGGGATTGACGGTCGCAAAGGCAGATTGGGGAACACCCTGCTGTGGAATGGCATGATGGTCTGTAACGATCACCTGAATTCCAGCTTGTCGCAATCGAGCAATCCGTGGTTCATCGGATGATCCGCAATCGGCTGTGATGATCCATTGTGGCGGTTCAGGATGAGCGAGTATCCGCTCAACCAGTCCATCGCTGAGACCATACCCTTCTGTCAGTCGATGCCCAATCCAGATGCTCAACAGTGATGATGGATAGCCCATATTTTTGGTTAAAATCATCGAACTCAACGTCCCGCTGGTAACGCCATCGACATCATAATCAAACAACAGTCCGATTCGCTTTTGATCCCGTATGGCCCGGGCCATGCGTTCCGCGGCAAACGCGCAGTTTTTTAACAGATCCGGAGAAGCCAGAATTTTAAGGGTTGGATTCAATAATGATGCTATCGGGCCTGAATAATCCTGGATCCTTGCCGCAAGAATTCTTGATTGAATGGGCGATAAATTATATTTTTTGAGTGACTCCAGAGCTTCAGGGTCGAAGGTTCGTGATTTAATGACAGGAAACATGATTTTCAGGATTTTTCAGATTCAGACTGAGAATGATGCATGAGCTGAAAAATGGTTTCAGACAGTTTCTGCATCGTGAACGGTTTTTGTAGAAAGGCACTGATCCCATGTTCTTTCAGGGATTGTTCTTCAATGGCATAACTGAAGCCCGTCATCAGGATCACAGGCATCGTCAGCTTCATGGCGTGAATCTGACGAGCCAGTTCAAGTCCTGTGATTTGCGGCATTGTCTGGTCTGTCAGAACCAGATCAAACCGGTCAGGATTTCGGCGAATCCAGTCGATTGCCTCTTCGCCGTTGTCGGTACACGTCACAACATACCCCAGCCGTTGCAGAATGGAATGGGTCATTTCCCGAATAGAAAGTTCATCGTCTATCAACAGAATATGTCCGATCCCTGTAACAGGTACAACTTCCTGTTCGGATGTCTGTGGTTGCGTTTCGCTGACGGATAGCACAGGAAAAAATAAATAAAAGGAAGTTCCTTTTCCCATTTCACTTTCAATCTGGATCCCGCCACCCAGTTTTTTTATAATTCCAAGAACAACCGAAAGCCCAAGTCCAGTGCCTTGCCCAACCGGTTTGGTGGTAAAGAAGGGGTCAAAAATCCGATCCAGATATTCACGTGGAATCCCTGTCCCTGTATCCGTAATGGTGAGTTTAAGATATTGGCCCGCCAGCAGATTGAGCTGGAGAGCCTCCTCAAGCGCCAATGAAATTTCGGACAATTCAATGGTCAGGGTTCCGCCTTGTTCCCGCATGGCATATTCCGCATTCACACTCAGATTCAATATCACCTGATGCAATTGGGTCGGATCGGCGAAAATCATATAACTGGTATTGGCGATGTTTGATTTGATTTCAATGGTGCTTGGCAGACTGGAACGCAAAAAAACCGTGATTTCCTTCAACAGAATACGAATATCCATAGGAATTTTGGCGGCATCCTGCTGACGGCTGAATGTCAGAATCTGACGGATCAGTTCTTTGGCTCGTATGCCAGCCTTTGTGGCCTGCTGTAAATAGGGGAGGATTTCATGATCTTCTTCCAGAAATTCCTGACTAAGCTCAATATTTCCCAAAATGGCAAACAGAAGATTATTGAAATCATGTGCGATCCCTCCGGCCATTGTGCCCAGGGCCTCCATTTTCTGGGATTGACGAAGCTGATTTTCGAGCTTCAATTTTTCCGCTTCCGCTTGTATCCGGTAAGTGATGTCAAGGACGGATGCCACCCGGAGATCCTGATCTTTCCAGTTGGTGTTTTTTCCGATAATTTCAGCCGGAAACGTTGTTCCATCTTTTCTCAAAAGAATGGCTTCATAGGATTCAGAAGATCTGAGCGCAATATTATGGTTCAAGGTATCAATGCTTTGTGGCGCGACCAGTTTCAGATAGGAAGTTTCAATCAGTTCATGGCGTTCATACCCCAACATCCGGCAAAACGTTGTATTCACATCAATGATAATTCCGTTGCTGTGCAGAATGATGCCTTCATGGGTTAACTCTGAAAGTCTGGTGTAGCGTTCCTCACTTTCCCGAAGGGCGGCTTCCGTTTGTTTCAGATCAGTGATGTCATGTACAATTCCGACAAATTGTCGTTGTTCATCCCCCCAAATTTCGGCCACCGAGAGACGAATCGGGAATTCATCTCCATTGATTCTGAGTCCCATGGCTTCTTTACCCAGTCCGATAACTCTGGGTCGGCCTGTTATTAAGTAGTGCTTGAACGAACTTTCATGGGTTTCCTGAAATCTGGGGGGCATAAGAATTTTGACATGTTGTCCCAATAATGTTTTTTCAGAGTAACCAAAAAGTCGTAAGGCCGCCGGATTAACGGATTTGATGTAGCCTTGATCATCAATGGTCACAATCCCATCCGGTGCGGTATTGAAGATCGAGCGGAATCTTGCTTCGCTGCTACGTAATTCCTGCTCCATGAGGATCTGCTTCGTAATATCACGGCCTATGGCATAAATCTGACGTTCCTGTGTGTGGAGGGAAAAATTCCAGGAAAACCAGAAAATAGTGCCATCTTTTCCTGTCAAACGGTTATTGAAGCATTGCGTGCCTTCATCCCGATCAAACAGCAGGTTGAGTTCCCACAGTGTCATGGGTCTGTCATCCACATGAACACAGTCAATGAAGGGCCTCAAGTGAAGTTCATCCATTGCCCGGTTCAGGGTTTGACACCAGGAATCGTTCCATTGTGTAATATTGCCATCCACATTGATGACACACATCAAATCCCGGGAAATATTAAAAAATTGATCCATCTCAATCTCAAAGGAGAACAATAAACGGTTGTGTTTATCATGTTAAATACAGGTTCAGAAAAAAACTAATGTAAGAATTGATGAAACTCAAATCAAACCTCATCCGGATCTTATTCAGAATGATCTAAACCTCCGGAAAATCCACAAATTGCTCAGTGTGATCTCCTGTCGAAAGGCCTGTAGATTGATGTTGAAAGAATGCTTGTATTATTCGTTTAATTCAGTAGGATGCGCCCTTTGGCTCATGAGCTTGATATCATAATATGATTGAAACAACACATTTTGTGAGACGGCTATGAAAAAAGGTAATGCGGTTTATGCACAATCAGGTGGAGTTACCAGCGTCATCAATGCGTCAGCCTTTGGTGTGATTACCGAAGCCATGCAATCTGAATGGATTGAAACCATTTATGGCGGTTTTCAGGGGATCAATGGAATTCTGGATGAATCCCTGGTAAATCTGGGGGAGGAAGATCTCGAGATGATTCAGTTGCTACGCTACAGCCCGGGAGCCGCATTGGGATCCTGCCGAAAAAAATTGCCTGACATGCATAAAAACAGAACCGAATATGAACGCATTATCCAGGTTTGCGAAGCTCACAATATCCGCTATTTTTTTTATAACGGTGGGAATGATTCCATGGACACTGCCTGGAAAATCAGTCAGTTTGCGGAAGAGATGGGCTATGACATGATTTGTGTGGGAGTTCCCAAAACAGTGGACAATGATCTGCCCGTCACGGACAATTCCCCGGGCTTTGGTTCCGCGGCCAAATACAACGCTGTCTCCATTCTGGAAGGCGCCTATGATGTGGCTTCGATGTATCGTGATTCCACCAAGGTGTTTGTTCTTGAAACCATGGGACGACATGCCGGATGGATCGCGGCCTCAACGACGCTCGCCCGAAAAAATCCGGATGATCCGCCCCATATCGTGCTGTTGCCTGAAACAATGTTTAACCTTGATAAATTTCTGGTAAAAGTAGAAACCGCCATTGCCCGTCATGGCTATGCTGTGATCGCTGTCTCAGAAGGGTTACGCAACGAAGATGGTAGCTTTGTCGCTGAAACCGGCACAACAGATTCTTTTGGCCATGCCCAGCTTGGTGGTGTGGTGCATGCCATTCAATCGATGCTCAAGCGTTTTCTTAAATTAAAAACACATGGAGCCATGCTGGATTATTGCCAGCGATCAGGACGTCATCTGTCTTCCAGAGTTGATGTGGAACAGGCGATTGCCTGTGGACAACATGCGGTTCGACTGGCGGAACAAGGTCAGAATGGCCAGATGGTTACGATTGTCAGAGAAAGCAATGACCCCTATCGCTGGACTGTTGGCCAAACAAGTGCAAGCAATATTGCCAATCACGAAAAAATCATGCCCGCAGAATATATTTCTGAAGATGGCATGGATGTGACTCAAGCTTTCTATCAGTATGCCAGACCTCTGATCTCGGGCGAAGATTATCCGGCATATTTACACGGCATTCCACAATATAGCCGCTTGTCTTTGAATCTGGTTGACAGGAAACTGCCGCCCTTTGTCAAGTCCTGAACGGCCTCTATGCGCATCGAAGTCAAACAACTGAATAAAAGCTATCATGATGGCGAGGGACAACGCCTGCATATTCTCAGAGGCGTCACGTTCGCGGCACAATCCGGGTCAACCACCGCTATTGTGGGAGCTTCAGGAACCGGAAAGAGCACCTTTTTACATTTATTGGGAGGACTGGATTCTGCGGATACAGGACAAATTCTGGTTGGCGATCAGGATTTATCAACCATGAACCGTAACCAATGCGCCCTGTTCCGCAACCGGAAAGTTGGTTTTATTTTTCAGTTCCATCATCTTCTCCAGGATTTCAATGCTCTGGAAAATGTGATGATGCCTCTTATTATCGGTGGAAAATCATACCCTGAAGCAAGTCAGCAGGCGATGGCGATTCTGAAAGAGGTCGGACTTGGTGACCGTCATTCTCACAAACCATCACAACTGTCCGGTGGTGAACAGCAACGTGTGGCCATTGCCCGCGCGATTGCCCATAAACCGTCGATTTTGCTGGCGGATGAGCCTACGGGCAATCTGGATCAGAATAATGGCGAACATGTCATGGAACTCCTGCTCCGGTTGAATCAGGAACTCGGGCTCACGCTGATCATGATCACTCATAACCCGTCATTGGCTCAAGCCTTGTCTCAGTGTTATGAAATGAGAGAAGGACAGCTTCATCTTCAATGACAAGACCAGACATTTATTATTTTTTATTTAAAACCTTTTCAGGGGAAGCTCCCATTGTGTATGGCTTTAATTCGCCGATGCCTGTTTATTATGCTGATGATTTCAATGCTTCAGCCACTCCAGACCCATGCCCAGGAAAACCGGATTGTCAATATTGAGGTCACTGGAACTTCAGAACTCGAAGTTGCCCAGATCCTGTTCGCGTTGGAAACCCAGGTCAATGCTCCGGTAGATCAACGTAGCATTCGCCGGGATATCCACACGATTTACGATATGGGGCTGTTTCAGGATGTTCAGGTGGAAGTCGAACAAACGGCCGAAGGTTACGTCCTGCGAATCCATGTGACTGAAAGCCCCCGAGTGGTGCGGATTATTCTGGAGGGCCGAACTCTGGTTTCCCAGAAAGATCTTCAGGAAAAAATGACCCTTAAAAAAATGGACATTTATGACCCTGTCGCGGTGACTGAAAATATCAAAATTATTGAGGATCAATACCGCAAGGATGGCTACGCCCGGGTCTATGTGGAAAGCCGTATTGAAGAAAAAACGGAGCAGGAATATTATCTGTATTTCTCGATCAACGAAGCCCCCAGATCCTATCTGACCGATATTATTGTCAAGGGAGCCTATGTTTATTCTGAACTGGACATCAAACGCTTTATCCTCAGTTCGGAAGTCGATTGTTTTTCCTGGATCAACGAATCAGGTATTTTTCAGGAGGAAAAAGTCAATCAGGATATGGCGCTGATTGCCCAGCACTATCTCAAACTGGGATACATCAAAGTATTCATCAACAAACCACGGGTGATTCTGTATCGAAATCCTGATTACAGTCGCCTTGAAATCAATATGGATATTAAGGAAGGTCCCCAGTATTTTGCGGGAAAAATTGACATCAGTGGTGATATTCTGGGCGAAAAAGAAAAACTCATGGAACTTCTCGCACTCAAGGAAGGTGATGTTTACAATCCATTCCTGCAGAACACAGACCGTGCAGGCCTCAATGAAGTGTATCAGGAACAGGGCTACGCTTTCGCTCGAATCATTCCCCGGACCAATATCCATGAAGAAAACCGCACTGTGGATGTCACCTATCACATTGTGAAAAAAGAAAAAGCCTACATTGGACGTCTGGACATCGCAGGGAATGCTGAAACCAGGGACTATGTGATCCGTCGCGAGTTTGAAATTCAGGAAGATGAACTGTATAACGGAAAAAAACTCCAGGAAGGCCAGCAGAATCTGGAACGACTCGGATTTTTTGAAGCCGGCATGGGACTGGAAAAAAACGCCCGGGATGATGAAGACAATATTCTGGATATCGTCACCCGCTTGAGAGAAACCCAGACAGGCTCGTTTCAGGCACAGTTGGGCTATAGCGATCAATCCCGGTTTACCGGTGGGGTCCAACTTTCCAAGGGAAACCTGTTTGGCCGGGGACAAACCCTGCGACTCAGTGCGCAATTCAGTGAACGCGATGTTCAAAACGATTACAATATCACCTTCATCGAACCACGCCTGTTTGATTCCAGAACATCAACCTCGATTTCATTTTCTCACCGTCGTCTGACCGACAATACGGATTTGAATCGTGGAGAAATCAACGAAAACACCTATGGTATCGGTTTTGGCCATCCCATTTACCGGATGTGGCGTTTTGCCCTGAGATTCAATGCAACCGATCGCTTGTTCCAAAAGGATTATCCCAACATCATCAAACGCTCCATTTCCCCCTCGATCACGTATAATACGGTCAACCACCCGGTTTTTCCCTCCGATGGTCTGAAAAACACTTTTACTGTCACGCACACAGGGACACCTTTTGGCGGAAATACCCGGTTCCGGGAATATGAATACCATTATCAGCAATTCTGGTCCCTGAATGAAAACCGGACCCTGATTGTCATGGGGCAGGCACGTTTGGGCTATTTACAAAAACTGGATGATTTCCCCATTCCCTCTGAAGACAGATTCAGGGTTGGTGGAATCAATTCCTTGCGGGGTTTCGAATTTTATGAGGTTTCAGGCCCCTTTGGACCTTATGAACGCGACAGACATCAGAAACAAACTTCCATTATCAATCCACTGGGACTCCAACAGACAACGACAGTGGATGACCGGACAGAAAATTTGACACCGGATCAACTGAAAAATCTGGAAAGTGGTGGAATCTCACAACGGATTTTTAATCTGGAACTACTGTTTCCGCTCAGTCAGGATGAACGCAGTTTTGTCCGGGGCGTGATTTTCATGGAGGCGGGAAATGTGAACGCGGAATCGATTCAATACGAGCTTTTAGACGTGGAAGAACCAAAGTTTCTGGATTTAAGACGAAGTGCCGGGGTTGGTGCCAGATTGATCACGCCTGTTGGGGTTTTGCGGTTTGAATATGGATTTAAATTGGACAAGCGGTCTAAAGAATCCCCGGATAAATTTGAGTTCAATATCAGCGGATTGTTCTAACGGGAGTGTTGGTCTTTGTTTGAAAGAACATCACGGATGGTTTGTGCCATGTGATTTTTTTCAATAGGCTTCATGATAAAGGCCCGGATTCCGCTGGCTTTTGCCGCAGTCTGGGTCACAGACTGGTTATAGCCTGAAATGAGAATGACAGGAATATCAGGGCGGATTGCCAGAATTTTCTCAGCAAGTTGAACACCTGTCATGAGTGGCATCGTATGATCAGTGATCACCACATCAAAATTTTGCGGAGCATCCGTAAAAAATTGAAGAGCTTCCAGTGAATTGGTGGTGCTGGTCACCTGATATCCGTAATTCTCGAGCATTTCCCGGCTCATCTCTGTAATGACTTTCTCATCATCAACCAGAAGAATCCGCTCATTTCCCTGATGTTTTATATCCTCAACGGCTTCTTGCAACGGAAATGACTTTTCAGCGACTGGTATCAGGACCGTAAAAGTGGAACCTTTTCCCACTTCACTTTTTATGGTGATGCTTCCCCCATGATTCTTGACCGTTCCCTGCACCACTGATAATCCTAGACCAGTGCCTTCACCCTGTGGTTTTGTCGTAAAAAAAGGATCAAACACACGGTCCAGATTTTCCTCTGGAATACCAACACCTGTATCCTCTACTTTTAAACACATGTAAGTTCCCGGCGACAACGACAGATCCGGTTCATAACAAGTCAAGGTGCAGAGTTCCAGACAGACAGTCAGCACCCCGCCAGATTCTCGCATTGCGTAGCCTGCGTTAGTGCATAAATTAACAATCACCTGATGCAGTTGGGCAATATTGCCATAAACCAGAGGACAATTTTCTGTGATAGATGCATTGATCTCAATGGTGGATGGAAGCGTGGCGCGAATCATTTTAAGAACTTCATGAACAACAATATCCAGCGATAACAGATTGAACACGCCTTCATCCCGTCGGCTGAAGGTCATGATCTGCTTGACCAGATCAGAGCCACGTTTGCCCAATGTCAGTATCTGGTTGAGGTAATCGGTGGCTGGAGTTCCTTTGGGAAGGTAGGTCATGGCCATTTCAACAGAGATAAAGATTCCTTGGAGAATATTGTTGAAATCGTGGGCAACACCACCCGCCAGCGTGCCAATGGCTTCAACTTTCTGGTAATGCCTTAACTGTTTTTCCAGCAAAATTTCGTTGGTGATGTCTCGTTTGATGCAGACATAATGGGTCACATCTTTTTTATAATTCCGAACTGGCGAAATACTCAGTTCTTCTTCATACAAACTGCCATCTTTTTTTTTGTTGGTGATAATCCCTTTCCAGGTTTCTCCGATTGTGAGTGTGTCCCACATTTCTTTAAAAAAAACCGGTTCATGTCTGTCACTTTTAAAAATACTGGTGGGCTGGCCAAGGACTTCTTCAGCGGTGAATCCCGTGATCTTTTCGAAGGAGGTGTTCACATATTCAATGATCCCATTCACATCGGTGATCATGAAAATTTCTGAAGCCTGATCAATGGCCTGAAACAGGAGCGCTTTTTCTTCCACCAGCAACTCTTTTTCAATTTCTATCTGATGAAAACTCGAAATGTCTTTGAGCATCACAAAAAAACCATCAATGGTTTTCCGGGTTTGCCAGGGAATAATGGAAATTTCCATACAGGGTGATCCTTCCCTGTGATCCAGTTCACATTCTATGATGGTTTGGGCTCCGCTCAAGGCGGCCATAGCGGGTTTTTCCATGAATTTATAAAGTGCCCCCCAAACTTGCTCAAGCAGATGTCCCCGGACTGGATCAGGTTTAACAGCAAGCATTGTCAAATACGCTGAATTGGCATACATGCACTGCAATCGCACGTTGTATAGAGCCAATGGAACAGGCAATTCATCAATTGGCAGGCATTGATGTGAGTCGGTTGTTACAGGTTCCCGCGTTACAGGGCAAACGCCCGCACCTTGATCAAGATCCCTGATCTGCTGTCGCAATTGCCGTATTTCTTCCAGAAGTTCTGTTCTGGATAAGTCAGACTCTTTCATGGTGCTCATAGGGTTGGTCACAGTTTCAGTCACAAAACGTCAGGGTCGTTTAATTTGCCAACAAAGGATGCGTAGGATGGGTAGAGCTTTAGCGAAACCCATCGAGTTTTGTTGGGTTTCACTTCGTTCTACCCAACCTACCCACCATGCCAAACTGAAAATTAAACAACCCTGGAAAACGTAGAGGCGAACCTGAGTGTTCACCCTGCTTCCGGGCAGACACACAGGTCAACTCCTACAAGATAAAGCCCACATTGGGAATCAACGCAAAGACACGGTTTTTGATACCTGACCGAAAATATGTTCAATCCTGTGAACTTTGAAGGAATGATTTGAGTTTATTTGACTAAACTATTAACACCAAGCAAATACACAAGATGGAGAGATGAATCAATAAAGAAATTTCATCAATAGGGAGATATATGTCAGACAAGGTATTTTTTGCGCACGGAATGGAAAGTGGCCCCTGGGGAACAAAAATTGTGTTCATGGCAGAGATTGCGAGAAAATTGGGATTTGATGTGGAAAGCCCTGATTACTCTGAAACAAAAAATCCGGATGAACGTGTCAAAAAACTATTGAGTCTCAAACCCACAGCAGAAGGAAAACTGGTGCTGGTGGGTTCCAGTATGGG
This sequence comes from SAR324 cluster bacterium, assembly GCA_015232315.1. Lineage (NCBI taxonomy): Bacteria > Deltaproteobacteria > SAR324 cluster bacterium. The sequence continues at coordinate 90,610 of JADFZZ010000010.1, forward strand.
CGCCTGGGTTTCCCTCGAAGCCTCACAATCCATTCAGCCTGACGGAATTTTTCTGCTGGCACCAGCAGTTTATATTGGTGAACACTACAGTCAGTCAGCACCGACTCCCCATGCAAAAGTCATCGACCTTGTTCATGGCTGGAATGATGCTGCTGTGCCTGTAGAAAACGCGATTCGCTATGCCCGTGAACATCAACTCAGATTGCATCTCCTCGCTGACGGTCATCGTCTGGTGGATCAACTTTCTGTGGTTGGAACCCTGTTTGACTCGTTTTTAAGAGAAATTCAGTCCCTTGGTTAACAAACTTAATCGTAAGCGTTCCAGCGTCAGCTATCAGTTTTCAAGAATTCTCAAGGCCAGGAAGCCAAACGATATTTTCTGCTATTGAGTCATAATGCTTCTGAAGCTCATAAACACTGAAAGCTGAATACTTAATGCTGAACGCTTACCTTAATCTTCCAAAAAATATGTATCGGGGAAAACGCAATTTAATCCAGCTTCTTGCCTCTTTAACAGGCCTTGTGCTATTGGCTGTGGGTTGTGCCTCATCCCGTGAAAATTATGCCTATCCTACTGAGATTGAAATCAAGGTCAATGAAACCTGCACCCGGATATATGATCCTGCAAATCGGGGGATTATCGCGGTTTCCAGGCATACAAGAGTCATAAAGTTCGTAGTGGTTTCTGAAGGCATTCTGACGTTTTTTGCTGACGGAAAAAGTTATGTGCTTCCGCTTCAGACTGGTCTGGACGATGGCGAAGAGTATTATTGTGGCTCAAACAAAAAATCTACAACCCCCTGTTTATCCACCAATGACTGGGACACCCATTGCAAGCGCTCCCGTCCTATTCGGCCGGATAAATTTAAATATTAACTGTTGTGATTCAATAGTCATCGAGAAAACGCATGAAACAACACTGGCTTCAGACCGGCAATGGTAAGGCTGTCTCATGTAAGCAAATTCCATCTCTACCCTCTCTTGAATTCAATTCAGCCTTGGCTGAAGCCCTGGAAAACAAAAAAAGGGTCGTTTCCTGGTTTGGCATGGAATCCGGCTCTGATATTCGGGTTTTTGCGGTTTGCTCCGACACTTCGCACTCCGCGCTGTGGGTGACAGCCACCATGTTTGAAGCCGAGCAACGGTCCTTCCCCTCCCTTGCTTCCCGCTTTCCCGCTGTTCATTTATTCGAATGTGAATTGTATGAGCAACATGGTTTGCTGCCGGAAAATCATCCCTGGCTCAAACCCGTTCGTTTTGAACATGGCCGCAAACATTCCCTCGGAATGCACGATTATCCTTTTTTCCCTATGGATGGCGCCGAAGTCCATGAAGTCGGTGTGGGTCCTGTGCATGCCGGTGTCATCGAGCCTGGACATTTCAGGTTCCAGTGTCATGGAGAAACAGTATTTCATCTGGAAATTCAACTCGGCTATCAACATCGCGGCCTTGAATCCCTGTTTTTGCAAAAACCTTTATTGCGACAAGCCGCACTGGCGGAATCCATCACAGGTGATACCTCTATCGGTCATGTCTGGGCGTATGCTCAAGCCATGGAAGGTCTCACAGGCGTTACCCCGCCGGAGAGAGCACAATGGCTGAGAGTGATCGCTCTGGAACTCGAACGGTTAGCCATGCACATTGGCGATTTGGGTGCGCTCTCAGGAGATATTGCGTTTTTACCGGGATTATCGGTTTATGGACGCTTGCGCACCGAGGTGATCAACACCTCCATGGCCTTGAGCGGAAGCAGATTTGGCCGCGGACTCATTCGCCCCGGTGGCGTGGTTTATGATGTGGACTCTCAATTTTTGGCAGAATACCTGCCCCGCATGCTGACCCATGTGGAAAAAGACATGGATGGCATCAATGAAATGCTGATTGAAAGCCCCAGTGTCATTCCCAGGCTCGAACACACAGGTTTGTTGAGTACTGCTGTCGCCTCAGAAATTGGTGTGGTTGGATTTGTTGCCAGAAGTTCCGGCATCGCCATGGATTCAAGGCATGATCATCCGTATGGTGGTTATGTTTTCCTGAAATCAAGAATGGGGGCCATTCCCACTTTTCGCTGGGGAGATGTGGAGGCGCGCACCAAGTTGAGAATCGCTGAAGCAAAACAGTCCATTCAATTGATCTGGCTGTCGCTGATCCATCTAAATGACCAATCTTCGATTTCCATGCCCTGCACGACTGATCAGATCCAGCCGGATTCCCTGGTGGTGTCGATGGTTGAAGGCTGGCGTGGCGAAGTGGTGCATTGTGTGGTCACTGGCCCCAACCGAGAAACGTTGCGTTACAAAATCAAGGACCCCTCTTTTCATAACTGGTTCGGACTGGCTCAGGCTTTGCGCAACAACGGGATTTCTGATTTTCCGCTGTGCAACAAAAGCTTCAATTTATCCTATAGTGGCTTTGATTTATAAGGAAAAAGAATGTTAAACGCGCTTAAAGTCCGTTGGGCCCAGGGCTATCAAACGGTCGATCATATCCGCCAGGTTGAGTTGAATCAGCGCTTCAGGGGATTGCCTGTGATTGAATCCCGGGCCTGTCCGGAGGATTGCCAGGCCTGTGTGGAGGTGTGTCCCTCTCAGGCAATCCAGCTTTCACCGGTCAGGATTGATCTGGGAAAATGTATCTTTTGTCCGGATTGCAGCAAGGTGTGCCCTGCTGAAAAAATTCATTTTACTCCGGATTATCATCTTTCCTGCAATGAACGGGAAGGACTGGTGGTTGGATCACAGACCCAACATCCGGCAGTGAAAACGGAAGAAAGAATCAAACAGATTTTCGGCAGGTCACTCAAACTGAGATCCGTTTCCGCAGGTGGTTGTAATGGCTGTGAAATGGAATTGAACGCCCTGGCCAATGTGAATTTTGATATGGGACGTTTCGGTATCGAATTCACCGCGTCGCCCCGTCATGCGGATGGACTGGTTTTGACCGGACCCATTTCTGAAAATATGGCGCCTGCCCTGCAGGCCACCTTTGACGCCATTCCTTCACCTAAAATCGTGATCGCTGTTGGTGCCTGTGGAATCAGCGGAGGCGTGTTTGCCGCATCGCCTGCCCTGGACCGTAGATTTCTGGAAAAAATCCCTGTGGATTTGTATATCCCGGGTTGCCCGCCTCATCCACTTACATTTCTCAATGGCCTTCTGGATCTATTGGGAAAAAAATATTCATGAAAAAGGGTGTATGTTGTCTGTGATCAATATCATGCTTCATTTGGTGCTTCTGCTGGTTTTCCCACTTCTGTTTCCGAGCCTCATCAATCGTGTGAAGGCCCGAATTGCAGGTCGTCAAGGGCCTTCTCTGCGGCAATTCGGCTGGGATCTGCGGCGTCTGTTCAGGAAGGGACAGGTGATCAGCCATGATACCACCTGGATTTTTCAGGTTGCGCCCACCGTCAATCTGGCAACTGTCCTGTTTGCGGGATTGCTGGTTCCGATGGGCAAACAACCGCCTCTGGTTTCATTTCCCCTCGATTTTGTGTTTTTTGCTTATTTACTGGGGTTCGGAAAATTTTTTATGATCCTTGCGGCGCTTGATACCGGCAGTCCGTTTGAGGGGATGGGCGCAAGCCGTGAAGCGACCTTTTCAGCGCTGATTGAACCCTCTTTTTTTATTTTGATCGGAACCTTGACCCTGGGTTCAGGTCAGACTTCCTTTGCCCGGTTGTTTGAACTACACACCATTGCCGGGCCTCAGGTCCTTCTGATTTATGGCTTGGCACTGGTTGTTCTGTTTCTGATTATTCTGACCGAAGGCAGTCGTGTTCCTGTGGACGATCCGAATACCCATCTGGAATTAACCATGATCCATGAGGTGATGATTCTGGATCACAGCGGACCGGATCTCGGATTCATCTTTTACGCAAACGCCCTGAAACTGGTTGTATATTCTTCGCTGGTTTCCTGTTTTCTCGTACCGTCCAACCAGGACTGGCCGCTGGCCTATGCGGTCACAATCGGCACTTTTATTTTGATAGCCATAAGCATCGGTTTTGTCGAATCAATCATGGCACGTTTGAGAATGACCCATGTGCCCATGTTTTTGATTTCCTCATCTGTATTGAGTCTGCTGGTATTGGTGGTGATGACCATGGAAGGAAGCTTGTGAGTAATGTGCTGTTGATTTTTCTGGGATTGACCTTACTGCCATTTTGTGTGGCAAGACATCTCATGTTGATGATCCGTCTGTTGGTCTTGCAGGGATTGATACTGTTTGGCATCGCCTTGCTCAATCTGGACTTTGGTGATTGGGCGCATCTTCTGTTGGTCTTGCTGGAAACACTGGTGCTTAAAATGGCATTGATTCCCTGGTTTCTTCAAAAAACAATCATCTTCAATCACATGCGGCGTGATGTGGAATCCTATGTTCCAGATCTGGTTTCTCTTTTGGCTGGACTGGTTCTCCTCCTGGGAGGTTTTTTCTTTGCGAATTGGGTACATCAACGTGCGGAGTATGTCCACCCCCTCCATTTCGGTTTGGCCTTTTCAGCCATTGGCGTCGGCTTTTTTCTAATGTTGAGCCGTAAAAAACTCCTCACCCACCTGATTGGCTACATGGTCATGGAGAATGGCATTTTTCTATTGTCGCTGGCTGTTGTAGCAGAGTTGCCCTTTCTTGTCAGTCTGGGGGTCTTGCTGGATATTTTCATGATGATCTTATTGAGCAGTCTGTTCATCAATCGTATCCATTCCACCTTTGAAGACGAACAATTGAATATCGAACATCTGACATCGTTGAAACATTAAGTTTATTAATATCTCATTGGAGAGAGACGGGCCTATGTCCGAGGCGGAAATATTTTATGTCACATTGTTTGCGTTGCCCTTACTGGCCGGAATCCTGATTTATCTGGCGCTGTTTTTTAAAATCAGGATCCCGCATCAATATATGTTATCAGTGATGACAGTTTTACATCTGGCACTGGTTATGAGCATCTGGAGCAGACCGTTTCCTGAAACCCACTGGTTTCGACTGGATGAGGTCAGCCTGTTGTTCCTCACAATTCTCTCCTTCGCGTTTTTTGCGGTGGCCCTTTTTTCCATAGACTTTTTGCGGCAGTTTGAGCGTGGATCTCAAACCAAAATTTTTGTGGCAAATCTGTGTTTTTCACTGTTATGCGGCAGTGTCGCGCTGACCAGCAATCACCTTGGTCTGACCTGGGTGTTTATTGAAGGCACAACCCTGACGCTGGTAACAGCCATTGGTTATTACCGCCAGGAAGATTCCCTCGAAGGCGCATGGAAATACCTGTTCATCTGCTCGGTGGGAATCGCGCTGGCGTTTGTGGGAATTTTGTTGCTGGCTCTGGCAATTGCCGGAAAGATGGAACTTCAGGATGCCATGTTTTATACCAGTTTACAGCACATTGCGCCCCAGTTGCCTACCTTCTGGCTTAAAATCTCCTTCACTTTTTTGTTTGTGGGCTATTCCACCAAAATTGGCGTGATTCCCTTTTATTCTGCGGATATTGACGCCAAAGATGTCGCTCCGGCACAGATTGGCGGGCTGATTTCGAGCAGTCTGGGACTCATCGGACTGTTTGCTGTGCTAAAATATTATCAGGTACTGGTGGATGACAGTCGTTTGTTTGCGTCGCATCTGTTTATTCTCACCGGAATAGCCTCTGTGATTCTGGCCGCGGCCTACATGCTCCGGGTGCAAAATTACAAACGGATGCTGGCCTATTCCAGCATGGAACATTACGGACTCATCCTGATCTGCTTTGGCAGTGGAATTCCCGCCACGGCAATTCTTCATGTCGTTGGTCATTCCCTGACCAAGCTTTCCCTGTTTTTTACCGCGGGATTTTTTGTCCGCAAATATGCCACCAAAAATATCGCCGATCTCAGTGGCTTGTGTGCTCGCGAACCCGTTTTGGGGTGGCTCTGGATGGCAGGTTGTGCCAGCAGTATCGGACTCCCGCCCTTCAGCATTTTTTTCAGCGAATTTCAGTTATTCCATCATCTGGTGCTTGAGAAAAACTGGATTCTGCTGATTTTGCTTCTCGTATTCATGACAGTGATCCTCAAGGGAATGGCAGGAAATTTTTTCAGCATGTCCTGGGGGATACCCGTGAAAGCCGCACGATTACCATTGTTTTATTATGGAAAACTGACGGTGCTACTCCAGATTTTATGTCTGATTGGCGTTTTATTGCTCGGCTTTCAAATTCTGGTTTCAGGAGTGTTTGTTGAAAATTTCCTAACTCGTGCTGGGGCTCTGTTCAGCAATTTGTGAAAATTGAACAATACGGAAGGTATCAAATGGAAATCCTCATGTTCCAGACCGGTTGCGGTTTGATTTTTTTCAGCGGAATCCTTGCTTTGTTTGTGCCAGAGCCTTGGGCCGGGAAAATCGCCGTTACAGGATTGTTGCCGGGAAATATTCTGCTGTTTGCGGTGGGATTACACCGACTGGTGGAAGGCGGCCTCATGACTTTTTCCGATGTTGAAGCGGCATCGAAGCATTCCTGGCTGATACTGGATGGGTTGTCCGCTTTTTTTATGGTCGGAATCACCCTGATGAGTGGTTTGTGTGGAATTTATGGCTTAGGCTATCTGAGGCCGTGGTTGAATCAACGGAAGACCATGGGATTGCACTGGTGCGCCTGGAACTGGCTGACACTGGCCATGATTGGTGTGGTTACAATGCAACACCTGCCGGGATTTCTGGTGAGTTGGGAACTCATGCTGGTTTTCACCTTATTGCTGTTAGGGTTTGAGCAGGAAAAAACTGAAGTTTTTCAAGCATCTATTCTGTATCTGGTGTCAATGCACGTGAGTTTTATCCTGTTGCTAGCCGGGTTCATGGTGTTAGCGGATCATTCCGGATCATGGTATTTCAACGATTTTCATCTGGATGCTACGGTTTCCCCCCAGACCAGAGCCACTCTGTTTATGTTGCTGGTTGTGGGATTTGGCATCAAAGCTGGATTTGTTCCATTACATACCTGGTTGCCTCATGCGCATCCAGTCGCTCCCAGTCATGTGTCGGCAATGATGTCCAGTGTGGTCATCAAAATGGGAATTTATGGTATTCTCAGAACCTTGAGGTGGATTGAACTTCCTGAGGTGTCATGGAGTGTGGGGATCCTTACGCTGGGAGTGCTCAGCGCGCTATTCGGAATTTCCTATGCCCTGGCCCAACGGGATATCAAACGGATGCTGGCCTATTCCAGTGTAGAAAACATTGGCATCATCATGATCGGCATCGGCCTTGGTATGCTTGGGAAGTCACTGGAAAGTCCACTATTGAGCCTGTTTGGATTTGCGGGTGCCTTGTTGCATCTCTGGAATCACACACTGTTCAAGGGGGTGCTGTTTTTGAGTGCCGGTTCAGTGTATCACTCAGTCCATACCCGTGACATGGAGCAACTGGGTGGACTCGCCAAAACGATGCCAAAAACAGCGGTTCTCTTTCTCTTCGGGGCCATCGCCATTTGCGGATTTCCACCCTTGAACGGTTTCATCAGTGAATTTGTGCTGTATCATGGACTGGTCAACCTGCTTGGTCTCAGCAACGGCTTGTGGGCCCAACTCTGGGCTGTTCTCGGGCTGGCCGGTTTAGCTCTTGTTGGTGGCTTGGCGTTAGCTTGTTTTGCCAGAGCATATGGCATTATTTTTTCAGGAAAACCAAGAAGCGAAAAGGCCCGGAAATCCCATGAAATCACTGTCAGCATGTGGGGTGCTTCAGCCTTTCTTGGGGCAGTAATGCTATTGATCGGCGGCTTTCCGGTTTATGTCCTGTCCTTGTTGAAAGCACCACTTGCGCTTCTGGGAATTGACCCAACCATCCTGAAAAATATGACCTTGTCCTTTTCACCACTTCAATCGTTGGTATATGCGGAATTGCTATGCCTGGCACTGGGATTGGGATTGTGGGTCTGGAAACAGAAATTTTTGGTCAGGCCTTCAGGAATGACTGTCAGAGACACGTCTGAGTTTCCAACATGGGGTTGTGGTTATGGCGCCGATTCTCCCCGTTTGCAATATACCTCCTCTTCCTTTGTAAATCCGCTGTTGAGCCTGAACAAAACAACAATTCTTGAGGTGGAACAGCATTTACCGGAAGGTGTTTTTCCCACCGGAAGTTCACTGCGTACAAGAACTACGGATGTTGTCGAAAAAAAGCTGATCGGCTGGCCCTGGCAGGGATTTCGTTATCTACTGGGCTGGTTGGCAACCACACAGTTTGGTAGCACCAATATTTATCTGCTTTATGGCCTGCTCTATCTGGGAATCATAGGATTATTGGCTGGATGGGGGGTGTTGTGATGGACGTATTTCATGATTCTCCGTGACAAAGTGGACTGCCTTAGGTGTTCTGTCGCAAAGTTTTTTTGAGCAAGAACATCCCCCTTACACAGTTTTTCTGTAAGCGTTCAGCCGTCAGCTATCAGTTTTCAGGAATTCTCAAGGCCTGGAAGCCAAACGATATTTTCTGCTATTGAGTCATAAGGCTTCTGAGGCGCATAAACACTGAAAGCTGAATACTGAAAGCTGAACGCTTACGTTTTTCTAATGATATGTTTCATCTGTAAATGCGGCTATTAGGAGAGTTATTAAGATTAAAATAATGTAACATTCATTGCCCATTTTAAGAAAAATACCGCATCCGTTTCCAACGGACTATAATTCATCGTATCGGTTATTCCAAATTCAATGATTTGGAAATTTTTCATTTGTTTTCTAAAAGCAATCGTTGCATCAAACAGTCCTTCTGACAGATTTTCCCGTTCATCATTCCTGAAGAGACTTTCGTAGTAAAGGATCTGTATTGGCATATTCCATGTTTCAGATAAAGGGAGAACTCCCCCAATAAAATGTGTAATCCATTGTTTCTTCGTATTTGCGAAAACGGGTTGAGACATGATGGTTTGAGCCGTTGCCAAATGTAAAGCATACCCACCTTCCTGAAAAGAATAAACCAGCGATATATTGTAATCGTCGAAATCTTTGACTGGTTCAGACGGCGGTAGTTGATTGAGATGATATTCCAAAAGATGGTCCTGAAAATTAGAGGTCCATTTTACAGCTAAGGCATGTTGGGCGTTAGCCAATATTTTCCATTTAAGCGCAATACCATGTGATTCTGGAAGATGCTGTTCCATGGGAGTTTTGAAGGAAAACACCAGATTTTCATGTTGATTGTCAAACACCAATATATTGAAGTCGTTACGGGGATAGGTAACGCGCTTGGCATTATTACGACCTGTATTTTCGTGAAATCTTTCTATCCATCTATCCAGATTTCCCTCAAAAAAACGGATGTGACGCGTCATTAACTGGAGTTCTAATCCATAACCAATTCCCAATGAAAACCCGCCTGCAATTCTGTCAAACTCTCCATCGTGATAAATCGAATATCCTTCTGATTTGCAATCCCAATTATAATTAGGAGGATCTCCTGGTTGTAAATCAATGCAATGTTTGAAACTGACATGAGCATCAATGGATACTCCATCGACACCAGTATTCACACTATATTGAGAAAAATTTCCTCGTAACCAGCCTAGTTCAATATTCATTTTCCCGGTTTCAAGTGAAAATGCCGTATCGGGTTCATACAAAGTTCTCATAAAATAAAATACCACGGGTGTGCTATTATGAACAGGATGCACAGGAGGACTGCTCATCAACAATGAAGTGGACCATGAGAAGACACAACTGACTAAAGCAACACGCTTAATCATGCATGTTATTCTCACACCATACCTTGGATATCTAATCGACCGGGCAAGGAAAAATTCACATCCAATCATCCTTTTTCCATTTTTTGATAAGCTGAACGGATAAGATACGAATTGATAAATTGGCAAATGAGGAGAGAAATGAAAAGAAGAAGCAAAAGGAGGTTCCACTCCCCGTGCAAACCATGATTGCACGGGGAGGAAAAAAACATCAGTAATTGTATATATATGATTGAAATTCACAACTTGTGTAAGTGCCTGCTTTGCATGCAGTTGTTTCTGCAGGGTTCAGCATGTGTGTGACTTTTGTAGTCAACTTTTTGATGTTTGTATCACCATAGGTTGATTTGTATTCATCGACAAGTGATTGCAACTGCGTTGTTGCATCTTCCTTGGTAATTTGACCTGAATCTGGTGCGTTACGAACAACAAGTGGTGTTGAAAAAGTAGTGACATATTCACCTGTTGAATGAGTAACTGTCACAGAATGTATTTCAACACCATTACTGACTACCGGTTTTTTCTTGCCATTGTAGGTTGCACAACCTTTGGGCACTGGATCTGACAGACAAGCTCTCTTTAGCTGTATAGAAACGGCTTCAAATTGTGAGGCCAAATCCTGAGCTGAGTTGAATGCTTTTTTGGAGAAGCCATAATAAACGACACTTTCCTTTTTTTCAGGTGGAGCATTATCACCAATATCGTCCAGTGATTTCAGCACAGCCTTGGAGGCAATCGCCACCACTTGCCATGAAGTGTTGGCTCTTGCTGGAACGGGAAACTCAATATAGTCTTGGGCTTTTATTTCAGCATTAGTCAGATCAATAAACGATATATAGTCCATAGTATTCCCAATATCATTTTTGATATTATCTGAAATTTCGTCAGTGACAGGAGCATCTGGATCATAAACTTGAGGAACTCCATTGACTAGATTATTGGAATGTGTCAACGGAGCCACTATCAAAGTTTTAATGGGATCCACACCTTCATTAGTGCTATTGTCTACCCATCCATTCACTCTGGATTGTGATTGAACAATACCCACCTGTTTCAATAAATCGCCCAAATCAATAGAGGCTTGCCCCGGTTTGTTTTCTGGTGCTTCATTGCCACATCCACTGATTGTGATCAACATTGAAGTTACCAGCAATGATCCAATTTTTTTCATAAACTGCTGATATGTTTTTTTCATAACGTACCTTAAATAATTTTGTTTCAGAAAAAGGGTTAAAAAAACCAACGATTTCAGGAATGTTTAAAAGGATCCATCAATGGATAATCCGTGAACAGTTTTTTGATACAAGGATTTATTGGAAACATTAATTTTGTAATTGTAACCGTATTTAACGGACCAAGCCGGGAGAAATTGCCATCCTAATGCTGTTGAAAGTCTTATAGGCACATCCGTCCGTGTATCTCCCAGCAATTCTGCGCTTAAGGGGGTTACATTGGGATAATTGCGATAATGCATGCCAAAGCCGATATCAAACAATAGTCCCATTTCCCATTTGTTAAACCAATCAAAATCAAACGTCAGGAAGGAGTACTCTGATTCAGAGGTTCCATCACTATTCAAACCATAGGAAAACACAGTTTTGTGAGAATCAAGCTGTTCCTTATCAATATTGTTATATTCATATTTCAGTTTCTGTTCACTGCCGGTATCAGCTTCATTGCTGGCCAACAATTTCAAGGTGTAACCTAAAGACAAAATATGTCGGCTGACATCTTCTTTTTTATTGGCATGACCAAACTGGTATCCCACATCAAATCCGTGGTTTTGACCATAGTTTTCTCCGCCCAGATTGATATCCAAAAACAAGTAATTAAATACCATTCCATTCTCAGTAGGCGTAGGTGTCATCCCAGCTCCCAATATCAAAGCAGTGGATGAGAGGCTCTCATAGATGCTTTTGGTATAACTCGAATTACTGGCACCAACGAAGGCAGTCCATTTGTCATACATGAATAATACCATAGCATTCAAGGATGTCCGGATATCTTCCTGTTCAGCATCATCAATCACACCGGTGAGTTCAATATCACCAATTTTAACTGGGAGCCCCACATCATTGCTTGGATTCGTGTCTGTCTCATATTTTGCACCAACCACAACCATCCAATTCAATTTTTTCTCATCTTTTTTATCACTTCCTGTGTCTTCTTCCAGAAGTCCCAGTTGTTTTTCCTCTTCCTGTGTTAATTCCTTATCATCCTTATAGGAGACCAGATAACGTTTTTCTCTTTGATTTCCTGCTTCATCCACCGCTACAATCTGGATGAGGTTTTTTCCCTGACTGAGTTTGATGGACTGATTGACCACTACGGTTTCCGCGGGTTGAAAACTGACGGGTTGTTCATTGACCAGCACCTGTGAAACCTTGTCGGTATCATATATCACAAAACTCACGTTCAGAATTTCCGTTGAGGATTTTTGACGTCTTAACAAATCGGTAGTGGCAATTTGCGGTGCGTCAGGATTGCTTTGGGCCCAGGCAGAAATTCCTGGCAGGGTTACCAGCATCAACATACAAAACCAATTTTTCCATTTTTTCATACAAAACCTTCAGTTACTTGGTTATTCATGGTGTCAATAATTATTTTTCAATGGATACTTTAATTTTTGCTTTCACTTGTGAAGATGCTTCAACCGCACTGGCACCTGAATTTTGTACCGCTTGACCGGCTGAATTGGCTACTTCATTTGCGATACTACTAGTTGGTGGAACTACAGGCGTTGGTGCGGTTTGTGGCGCTACCGGAGCTTCCGTAGGTTTTGTTTCAGTTTTTGGTGCTGTGGGTGCTTCAGATGGTTTGAATTCTGTTCCGGTTTGAGTAACTTGTGGAACAACAGTGGCTTCATTGGGTTTTACTTCCTGAATGGTTGACATTTCAGTGTTCGTAACACCTAACGTTGGTCCTTCTGATTTGATGTCCGAAGTATTCAGTTGTTGAGAATCCACTGCGACAGTGATGATTTGGATATTAGTAGACCCATTGTCCACACTGGTCAAGGTTTGACCAACAGGAATTACACTAGAAGAGGCTGAACTTCCGGTTCCTGTAGATGGCGGAATACTGCCAGTTCCAGTTCCAGTGGATGCTGAAGTTCCAGTCCCAGTACCGGTTCCAGTGGATGCTGAAGTTCCAGTCCCAGTACCGGTTCCAGTGGATGCTGAAGTTCCAGTCCCAGTACCGGTTCCAGTGGATGCTGAAGTCCCCGTGCCGGTGCCGGTTCCACTTCCTGATTCTGTTGATGTTGCAGAACCTGTTCCAGTTCCACCACCTTCGTCACCACCACTTGTTGCAGAACCTGTTCCAGTTCCACCACCTTCGTCACCTCCGCTAGTTGAACCAGTTCCGGTTCCACCACCTTCGTCACCTCCGCTAGTTGAACCATTGTTTCCTTCTTGAGAGTCACCACCGTTTTGATCGTCCTCTGTGTTTCCAGATCCTGAATTTCCATCTTGTTCAGTTTGGGTTGATTCCAGATTGATTGCGGTATTGTTATACCCGACTATAGTTCCACTCAATGCGGCTACACTGGTTGAGGCCCCTGTCGTGTGAACAAGTGCTTCCGAACCTTTCACTCCGACAGTCACTGTAGTGGTAAGAATATTGAGATCTTTTTTATCTAGGCGGTCTTCTTTTGTTTTTGCTAAAAATTTTCCAAACAAACTTCGTAAAACGCCAGATGCCTTTGGATTCTTCCAGGGTTTTGCCTGAAGGATAGAATTTCCTCCAGCGGTTATCTGAGATTCATCTTCGGTAAGAATGATCACGACTTTAGATTCCGGAGCTGTACGTATCACATCGTTTACATTAACATCTATCTCATTTTGAGGTGATGCATAACGCAAGCTTTGTCCACCACGAATGATGGTCATGCTCCCTTGTTCCACATTGGCTTTACCATAGGATGCGCCATAAACTGTTGATGCGCTCAATCCGATAAAACATATCATTGACAAAGTTGATTTATTCTTTTTCATAAGTTTATCCTGCTTAAATGAATGGTGGGCAAAAACATCAATTCGACCATATATGAGGCGATGAACAAGTGTCAATTAATAAATGTAACAATTTATGGGATTGGTCACATTTTAGGCCATGTGTCAAAACCGGGGATTTGATGTGTTTCCCGCTTTGGGTTTTGTTTTGTAGGGGTAGACCTATGTCTCTGCCCGGGAGTTGAACAAGCACACGGGTTCGCCGGTAGTGGTTCCGTGTTAACTGACGGAGAGCGACGTTATGGCAATTTACTGTTTGAAATCTGTCGACAGCAACTTCATTCAGAAAAACCGGGACGTCCAAAACAAAAAACGGAACCACTGCCCACCGGAAGGTCACTTAAGATAAGAGGAAGCCATATAACCTCAACATTGACTATGAACATTGATTAATGTCAAAAACAGTCAAAATTGAGCAATATGCTGGTTTTAGTCTATTGAAATGATTGAAATATTATGGGAGGGAATGCGAGAGAAGGGACTCGAACCCCCATACCTTTCGGCACCAGATCCTAAATCTGGCGTGTCTACCAATTTCACCACTCTCGCATTGCAAAACAGCCCGACCTATTACCACCCAGATGTTCCGATGTCGAGATTTTTTTTTAGATCATTTAAAAACATGTTGTGGTCTCATAATGCGAATTATGGGTTGAAGCAATCCATGTTTTTCTGTGTTATATTAGTGAATAACCACAAACACTAATCACAACGCACAAGGAGGAATCATGAATTGGGAAGTACCATTAATAAGGCTTTACGGGCGACTTCCAATAAGGGACGAGGAGTTTTAGAGCGACAATACGGTCAGCGTAGATCTGACGTGCCGGAAAGACATCCGCGATCTCATTCTCCCCAATTTTTTCAATAAGTTCGTAATCGGCATTCAGAGGGGGATCTTCCACCGGAAAGGAAAGGATTCTCTGTTTCAAAGGAGTCAACGGTTCCATCTGTACCCAATCTTCCCATTGGCACTCAGTCTTTTGAGGTTTTGAGAACCAATCAAAATGTGTATGTGGACAAGACCCGGTTTCTGTATGACCTCATTACAACCGGACGGGTTTACTTTCTCTCCCACCCCAGACGTTTTGGGAAATCGCTGCTGGTCACCACCCTTCAGGCTTTGTTTCTGGGGAAAAAAGAATTGTTTGAAAATTTATGGATCACACAAAACACGGATTACGGTTTTGTGGAATATCCGGTTTTGTTGATTGATATGTCATTGGGGAGTATCCAGGAAAGTGACCAGTTGCAGAAAAAACTTACAAATCACATAAACACCCTGGCATCTCAATATGGAATCCCGCTGGAAATCGAAGAATATGACCAGCACTTTAGAGAGTTGATTCGGAAACTGAAAGAAAAAACCGGCAAGCCTGTGGTGATCCTTGTTGACGAATATGACAAACCAATTCTGGACAACATCAACAATCCGGAAGTGGGAGCGATCAGGGACACTCTTCGTCAATTCTACACCATCATCAAAGCTTCTGATGCACACCTGCATTTTGTGTTTTTGACCGGCGTGAGCAAGTTTTCCAGAGTCTCGGTGTTTTCCAGACTGAATAACCTGTTTGATATTTCCATGATGGGGCAATATGCGGCGATTTGCGGATACACCCAGGAAGAGTTGGAACGTACTTTTGAAGACTGGATTCTGGACTTGGCAGAGGAGCAGGAATTCGATAAGGCGCAGACGTTGAACAAAATTCGGGAGTGGTACAATGGGTATCGTTTTTCCACCAAAGAGATCAAAGTGTATAATCCTTTTTCCACGCTGTTGCTCTTTCAGCAAAAACAATTCAAAGCCCACTGGTTTGAAACCGGCACGCCCTCCATGTTGATTCGACTTTTGGAAAGCAAAAACTATCCTCTGAGCAACCTGGAACAGCTAACCGCAACTGAAGAAATGTTTTCCGTATTCGATGTTGCCTGTTTTCATACTTGTCTTCGTCGATGAGTGATGCAGCTATGCCCAACTTGGAACCAGCGCCTGGTTTGGTTTACAAAAAACAAGCCTGAGCCAGATTCAACACAATTCTCAAAAATAACTGGAACATCGAGTAAAACAGAAGAGTTATGACATTTATCATAATTCATCCGCTCTCCTTTTCGTTACATTGCATCCTGATTCTTTTAATGAATCTCAGACAGGCCGTCAGACCTTGAATCATGGAAGGAAAGATTTCCTGTTTGTACTTCTTTCAAACGTTTTTCAGGAGAAATAACTATGACCCAAAAATCAATGTATCAGGCGGGACTATGGATTGTGGCGCTTGTATGGACCATGCTCATCATGGGATGTAACCAGGCATCACAAAGCACAGAACCCAAAAAGGACGGCAATATGGCCATGGCTCCAGCTCTCAATGAGCAGGAACTTGTCAAAGGCAAACAGATCTATTTTGACCGCTGTGCCGGTTGTCACGGAACCTTGAGAAAAGGCGCGACAGGACCTGATATTACCGATGAGAAGATGTTGAAAAAAACGCTTGCCAAACTTGAAGAAGTCATTTTTGAAGGAACCAAAGCCGGAATGCCAGGCTGGGGACGAACCGGCGAAATGACCCGTGAAGAATCCCAACTGATGGCAAAATACATTCAAAATCCCGCGCCGATTCCACCTGAAATGGGCATGAAAGAAATCCTGGCGACTCACAAGTTGATCGTAGCTCCTGAACAACGGCCAAAAACCCAGCAACACTCACGAGATATTGACAACTACATGGGGTTGATCCTGCGTGATGTCGGCAAAGGCGCAATTCTGGACGCCACCACACGTGAATTGGTGGATGTGGTCAACACAGGCTTTGCGGTGCATATTTTTCGTGCCTCAGCCAGTGGACGATATTTCTACACCGTGGGACGTGACGGCAAAGTCACCATGATAGATATGTTCACCGATAAACCCAAAGTTGTTGCCGAAGTGAAAACCTGTGCGGACGCACGATCCATCGAGGTTTCAAAGTACAATGGTCCCAAAGGTAATTTTGTGGACAACCTGGCAATCGTGGGTTGCTACTGGCCTCCTCAACTCGTGATTCTGGATGGTCAAACACTGGAACCGAAAAAAATTATCTCCACACGATCCAACACCTATGACACCAATGAATACCATCCTGAACCTCGTGTTGCCTCCATTGTCGCGTCACATTTTGACACGGAATGGGTTGTTGCCATCAAGGAAACCGGAATGGTCTGGCTGGTGGATTATGCTGATCTTAAAAACCTGAAAATCACTCAGCTTGAAACCGAGCGATTTTTGCATGATGGCGGTTTTGACGCGTCCAAACGTTATTTTCTGGTAGCGGCAAACATGCGTGATCAGATGGTTGTGGTTGATACCAAAGAGAAAAAATTTGTGACCAAATTTGAAACCGGAATAAAACCACATCCCGGACGTGGCGCAAACTGGAATGATCCACAATATGGCCCTGTCACAGCCACCACACACCTTGGTGAAGGAAAAATCACAGTCTATGGTTCTGATCCACAGGGGCATCCGGATCAGGCCTGGAAAGTACTTCGTACCGCAAAAACAGACGGTCCCGGACTGTTTTTGAAAACACATCCGAACAGCAATCATATCTGGACAGACTCAACCCTGGCCAAGGACGGAACAAAAAACCAGAATATTTGTGTGTTCAAAAAAGACAACTTTGAGGCTGGAGCAACATGCTTCAAGGCCGCTGATCATGGGAAAGTGGTTCACTTTGAATACAATAAGGAAGGAACTGAGGTATGGGCCTCTGTTTGGGACGTAAAAGGTGAAATCATCATTTATGATGACAAAACACTGAAAGAAATCAAACGGATCTCCGGTGACTGGCTGGTCACACCTACAGGTAAATGGAATATGTACAATACGGTCAGGGATATTTTCTAATCGTTTGTCACTCTTCCACAATTCAGGGTTTGGGAGCGCTGCGACCAAACCCTTTTTTGTTTGTAACAACCAACATAAAAACTATGCTTTTGAAAGGTGTTTATGGCTATGAAACTGACAAAAAAGTTCTGGGTCTCTTTACTGGGATGCGTTTTGGTCCTGTTGCCAGTTATGATTTCCTGTTCAGAAACAAAAACAACGCCTCAACCTGCGACTGACAAATACAAAGTTCCTGACGCTCCCGCAGAATATCTGAGCATGACTAATCCCTACACCTCTCAGGAAGATGTCACAAAGGGTGGTGAGCTGTATCAGGGGAAATGCTCAGACTGTCATGGGGAAATAGGTGAAGGGGATGAGGATGGCGACGATGTGGCGTTCAATGACACTGAATGGATGAAAACACGTACTGATGGGCAATTGTTTTATATTGCCAGAAATGGTGCCGGCCCAGATATGGAAATGGAAGCATACGGCCCGGGAAGTGACGCTGACATGAGTGAAAAAAAAATATGGCAGATCGTTTCCTATATCCGGACGTTGGCTAAATAATCACGATAATGATCTTTGAAAAGCGACGTATGCAATCATCTCAATCACACGCAGAGAGTGTTACCGCAAGGTTTCTCATAAATGCTGAAACAGGTATTTTTAATATTTGTACAAATATTTTTCGCTCAATAAACATCTGTTTGAGCTTTGGTTTTGTGCTGTTGAGTTTGTCCAGTAAGGCATGGGGACTTCCGGAAAAAATTATCCCCGGCCATTCCTATTATTCCAATGAATACCTGGAAAATGACGGCTGTTATGATCTCGGTGAGGAAAAAAATCTGGAAGAAGTGTATCAGAATTACAATTATTACGAGGCCCAGTATAATATCAATCAGCAGGTAATTATATTCAAAGCCTACAAACAGGGAGAACTGGAATGGAAAATGACCTGTGATTATCGTGCGGGACGTCTCTCAAAAACAATAACAGAATTTCCCGGGCAACCTGTCTCAATAAAAAACTATTAGCTTCTGAGATCTAGGCCTATGAAACACCGAATGAAATTTACGTTGATTTACGGCATGGCTGGTGCCGGTATGCTTTTCACCGCCTGTGTTACAGCAACTGGTCCGCTCAACAAACCAGGTCGAATCAGTGACGCACCGGAAAAATATATGCGGATGATAAATCCTGAAATTCTGACAGCGGAAAAATTATCCTATTATCAGAACCAGTTTCTGACAAAATGCGCCCGATGTCATGGAGAAAAAGGCGATGGCGTTGGTCAGGATTCAGGACTGATGGGTGTTCCAATGCCAAACTTCAGTGATCCTGAATTCATGAAGCAAATCATGGATGGAGAAATCTATTATCAAATTGAAAATGGCGGAGAGGACAAATCCGCAATGCCCGCCTTCGGCCTGGATTCCGCACAGGGCTGGAGTGAAGAAAAAATCTGGAATATGGTGGCCTATGTCCGGAGTCTGGCCGCCAGCCCCTGACTATCTGCTGAAATCCTCGGCTTACAACGGAAAAAATGTTTTGTTGTAGGCGTTGTATTTGCCAATCGGCATGTTGAACGGAATTCGCTGTTTTTCCTGCAATGTCCGCGCGTCATAAATCACCACAGCCCCCGCAGGGTCCCAGATACTCACAAAGGCTTCCTTCCCGTCAGCAGTGAACTCAATATGCATCGCTTTTTTTCCGGATTGGGGCTGTAGCTCGACCGTGTGCAGTTCAAAATTATCCTTGCGGATCAATTGAATGGTGTCGGTGTTTGAATCCAGCCACAACCAGGGATTGTTGGCGTGGGTTCGGATGAAGAATCCTGATCCTTTGACGCCGACCTGTTTGACGACTTCAAACGGTTCCAGCGTGATGAGCGAGATTTTGGCAAGGCCAATGTGATTGAGTGCCGCATGGATTTTGTGATCTTTCATGAAAAAGGCCGCGGAAAATAAATGCGGCAACCCTTCTGTCTTAATCTCTCCCAGAATTTTCCGTTGTTCCAGATCATAAAGATTCACCCGGTTCCCCTCTCTCAAACTGGCCAGAATCCATGGTTTTTCCGGAATCAGTGAAAGATCCTGAAACGGCTCGGGCAACGGAATGGATTCTGTCTGGATTTCAGTTTGGTTGTATGTGATCAGCAACAGGCTGGGCAGATCTGTGAAAGCGACCAGAAATGCCGGACGATGATGGAGGTGATAAATTGCCGCCGGTTTGCCTTCCAGTGGCAGTGTTTTTACCAGCTTCAGGTTCCTATCCAGAAACACAAGATTTTGCGGCAGAAGATTGGCCGCGACAACCCATTGGTTATCGGGAGAAATCGCGATATTCCGGGTATTCTGCGCGACCTGTACCATACTGCGCATCTGCCAGTTTTTCAGATCATACCCGGCAATAATCCCATCCCGGGTCACTGCATAGATGCTTTCATAATGATCATCAAATTTGGGACCGCCATGAATGTTGCCCACAAAAAACTGATCAAGACGATTCATGGTCTTGCCATCATAAATGTGGATACTGCCACTGCCACGTTCCACAATCAGCAGGATTTCTTCCCGGGAGGTCAACGAAACCTTCAATGGTTCCCTGGCTGGATAGGTCTGATGACTTTCCCGGATTTCCCTGTCGCCCCATTCGGTGACCTGCACCGGAGTTTGAAGCCACGTTGCCAGTGATTGAATCTCAGCCGGTTTGAGTTTTTGTTGAAATTCAGGCATCTGAGTCGATGGAAGACCTGCTGTCATGATCCTGATTAAATCCTGAGAATTGTGGCGACTTATCGCATTTGGTACCAACGGAGGCGCATAACCACCATACCGCTGAGATCCATGACAGGTGGCACAATGCTGGTTGTAAAGGGTGACAGCCTCAGCTTTGGCCTGTTCAGTCAGCACGGTTTGAAACAAAAACAGGGCTGAAATCCATACAATTTTTGGGGCAAAAGAACGCATAAGTACCAAATTTATTAGAGAGCTAAAGTCGACATTCCGGAAGCAACCGAAACCATGTCCGCTTCTGAAAGCTGTTCAAACCATTGAAGTTCTTCACGCAACGCAACGACTTGCCCCACGACAATGAGACACGGTGACTGAACATGGGCACGTTCCACTTCATGAGAAATGAGGTCCAGCGTTGCCACCACAGTTCGTTGGCGATCCAGTGTGCCATTTTCGATCACCGCGATGGGTGTCTGAGGGGATAGTCCATGGCCGGTCAGGCGTTCTACAATCTGGGGCAGGGTGCTGAGCGCCATGTAAAATACCAGTGTCTGATTCGGTGAGGTGAATTGACTCCAGTTCAAATCAGGAAGTTGTTCTCCCTGCTGAATGTGGCCAGTGATGAGGGTCAGGCATTGACTGATTCCACGATGGGTTAGGGGAATTCCGGCATAAGCGGCAACGGCATTGGCGGCTGTGATTCCCGGAATAATTTCAAAGGGAATTCCAGCGTTTTTGCAAGCCAGGGCTTCCTCGCCGCCTCGTCCGAAAATAAACGGATCACCACCTTTCAACCTCACCACCTGTTTTCCTTCCTGAGCTTTTTCGATGAGAACCTGATTGATGGATTCCTGTGGAAGCGTGTGGCGTCCTGAGGTTTTTCCGACAAAAATCATTTCCTTGTCCGGGCTGACGAATTCCAGGATTTCTTCTCCGACCAGACGATCGTACACAATCACCTCGGCGGACCGTATCAGCCTCAACGCCTTGAGTGTGAGCAATTCGGGGTCTCCCGGTCCGGCGCCTACCAGAAATACTTTTCCTGATTTCATATCCATATTTCTCCAAAAACAGGGTTGGTTAAAGTCCGATTCTATGGGCACGAGGGACCATGAAAATTCCGCTGGGGCCATTGATTTCAAGCGTTTCCTGAATTTCATGGGTATAGGCGTCCAGCACCATCAATTTGTTTTCTGTTCTGACTGAAACATAGGCCATGTCACCTTTGGGCGTAAAATGGATGTGAGAAATGCCTCGTCCCAGTTTGATGGTTTCACGAATCTGGAATGTCGCAACATCAATGATCTGCAATGTGTCGTTTTTTGGACCGGCGAAGGTGAGCCACAATTCACGTTCATCAGGTCGCGGCACCGCAAACACAACGGTTCCATAGACGGCAATCGACTGGAGCTGAGACCAGGTTTTCAACTCATAAACCATGAGTCGTTCTTCACTGATCACAGGCGTGAAGGCCTTGCCATCCGCCATTCCCCATCCGGAAAGATGCGGAACTTTATACATCGGAACCTTCGGTGATTCAAGGTTTGCATCCAGGGTGGAAACAGGTTGAGGTCCGGCTTCCATATTCCATAAATCCAGACGAACCACCTGATTGGATTTCAGAAAGCCCGCCAGATAATAGCGTCCTTCTGAAGTGAGGAACGCGTCATACGGATAATTCCCGACCTGTTTCCATTGTTTGAGGATTTTGAAATCGGGAGGACGGGAGGACACCACCCAGATTTCACCGCCGTCCATCAATGAAAAAATAAACCGGTGTTCGGGCGCGTCCACCAGTCCCACGGTTCTGGAAGTCTGTGTTTTTCCCTCAGCATCCGTATACTCGGCAGAAATAATTTTAAGAATTTCAAGCGACTGACTGTCAAGAATGCGGACATCTCCGGGTTCGTAATTGCTCACAGCCAGATATTTTCCATCCTGGCTGATCGCTCCGCCAATGGAGTTTTTCCCGGCCTGAATACTGGCCATTTTCTTTCCGGAAAGCAGATCCACCTTGTGGACCCAGCCATCGCGTTGAAATGTATAGGCAAACTGCTCATTTCTGGAGAAAACAACGGTGGCATGTGACAAATCGCCCAAGTGTTCGACACGTCTCAGGATTTTGCGATATTCTGTATCCAGGATGACCAGTCCGCCAGTATTTCTTTCAATCACAACCCCGAGTGTGCCGGTTCCCTGTCCATAAATCGGAGTGCTCCATAGTAAAACCATTACGAGGCAATCCATGAACCTGATTTTTATTTTATGATCACGCATAAGACTTCACGGTTTAAGTGCGGGTTGAATCTGTGGTTTTTCAGGAACAACAGTTAACAGATAATTTGCCAGGAATTGAATTTCCTCGGTGGATAAAACACCCTCCCAGGGTGGCATGAATTTGTCTGGACGCCCGAAGCGGATCACTGTTGCCAGGGCCTCTGGCGTCCATTTATTAAGAGAAGAAGGATCCAGTGCCGGTCCCAAACCGCCATTGCGATACATTCCATGACAGTTTCCGCAATCTTCTCTCAAAGTGGTCAGGACTCGTTCTGACAGCGTTTGAGCCACTACAGATTGATGGAACAACCCGATGGCGAACACCAGTAAAAACCATTTCAACTTGGACATCAGTCTCCATATTTTGCTTGATGCGTCAAAAAAAGAACATCTTGACACTCAGGCGTTTCCGTTTATTTTTCAAAAACTTTACTCTTTTATTGGCAGATACCTCAGGAGTTTTTTTATGCAAACAAAACCCAGTTCGGCGATTCCGCCCAAACTACTCTATAATTTTCAGACTCTCAAAAACTTTCCTCCCCATGTTCTGGATGAGATGAATGATCTGATTGAGCTGAAAATGGTGGAACGCCGGGAAATCATTTTCAACCAGGGCGATCTACCAGATTACTTATTTGGAATTATTCAGGGACGAGTAAAAATTGTTCATAATACAGTCTCAGGGAAAAATATTCTGTTTGCGATTCATGAAACTGGTCAAATCATTGCCGAAGCCCCTGCTATCGGCGGTTTTGCGTATCCTGCCACCGCAATCGCCATGACCTCTTCTGTGATCTTCCGGATGGAGCATCAAAAATTTACAGACATCTTGATGAAATATCCTGAACTGAGTCTGGAATTGCTCAAATGTCTGGGAAAACGTGTGGTTTATTTTGCAGACAAAATGAGCCAGATGGCAGTGTTGACAGTCCACCAGCGAATTGCCCAGGTTTTGCTCGAATTTGTGCAACAGTATGGTGTTGCTGAGGGCTCCTGTGTGCATCTTGAATTGTCGCTAACGCGTCAGGAGCTGGCTGATATTGTTGGAACCAGCATCGAAACCACCATCAGAGCATTGAGTCTGTTTAAAAAACAGAAAATTGTTAATTTTGATCACCAGCATATCATCATTGAAGATTGCAAACTTCTCGAACAGATTCTGGTTTCCGGAGGTGGCACCTGCCCTCTCAAATCGCGTGAACCCTGCCTTGAAGCGGTTTGATCCGGATACGTCCATGAGGTTCCAGGCCGATTTCTTCATTGGTCAAATAACAGCCGGGATCTTCGGCCCATGGATTCCCCGTCATTTGCCAGGCCCGCACCCGGGTGTTTCCTCCGCAAATTGAAAAAAAATCACAGGCGGCGCAACGCCCTTGAATGGCACGGGGAAAATGTTTCAATCCGGCCATGATAGGATCCGACACATCGGACCATATCTCGGAAAAAGGCCGTTCCAGAACATTGCCCAACGTATAGTCTGACCAGAAGGTGTCAGGATGCACGTTGCCCAGGTTGTCAATGTTGGCAATGTTCACTCCGGATGAATTTCCGCCCCATTGCTCCAGTTTGTCTGTGATATGTTCCAGCGACTCCGGAAAATTTCGTTTGATCCAATACAATAAATAGGCGCCATCGGCGTCATTGTTTCCGGTCACAAACTCTTTGTCTGTTCCCTGATTGACATATTCCCAGGCGGTATCAAACAACAGATCCATGGCAGAGCGGGTGATTTCAAAATATACATCGTCCTTCCGATTCTTCAATCCCCGGCCACCATAATTGAGGTGGGATAAATAGAATTTCTGCAGGTCTTCCTGCTCCATCAATTCCAGCAGTTGCGGCAGATTATGAGCGTTGTGGGTGGTCAGGGTGAAACGGATTCCAACCTTGATTCCCTGTTTTCTGCAACGGCGAATGCCCTGGAGCGCTTCTTCAAACGCGCCGATTTTGCGTCGAAAACGATCGTGCGTTATTCTGATTCCATCAAGGCTCACACCCACATAGTCATAACCCGCATCCGCGATGGACTGAATATTATTGTCTGTGATCAGGGTTCCATTGGAAGAGAGTCCCACATAAAATCCAAGATTCCGGGCATAAGCCGATATTTCAAAAATATCAGGTCTTAACAGAGGTTCACCACCTGACAGAATCAGAACCGGCACACCATAGGCCCGCAAATCTTCCATCACCTGTTGAATCTGAGCGGTCGAAAGTTCCCCGGGATATTCCTGATTCGCGGACGAAGAATAACAGTGCCGACACTGTAGATTGCAGCGACGACCGAGATTCCAGATGACAACCGGCCCCGGAGGATTACGTTTAGGACGCAACGGCGTTGGTTTAACAATTTCATGCAGATATTGAGTGATTCGAAACATAATGCTTCATCCCTGTAAACGGACCCCTGTTTTTTTCAAAATTCTCTGACTGAACAACACCTCATATCCCCGGCAATGAGAACCGACAATGGACAGTATTTGTTCAACCAGAGGCGTTATCTCCTCTCTGGTTCTGGCATGGACCATGGCAAACACATTGTAGGACCATTCAGGCACATGACGTGGACGTTCATAGCAATGGCTGACAAACGGCAATTCGCTGATTTTTTGTCCCAGGCGTTCCACCGCTTCATCCTCAATATCCCAAACCGACATGCCATTCGCCCGATAGCCCAATGCGTAATGATTGGGAACCGCGGCAATTCTGCGGATGATTCCTTCCCGCTTCATTCGCTCCATGCGTTCAAGCACGTCACTTTCCGGAATACCCAACTGTTCAGCCACTTTTTCCCAGGGGTTTTCATGCAACGGGATTCCCGCCTGGGTTGCAAGAATGATTTGACGATCCACAGCGTCAACGTTCATGAGTCACTCCTGAATAAATGTTTGGCCGGCCTTGGTCTCGAGATGACTTGTAGAGACATGCTATAGCGCGTCTCTACAAATCGCAGGGTTGATGTTTACACAGGCAGATAAAGGCCAATAAAGAATTCTTTAAGTTTTGGAAACGCAAAGACCTTGTAACCTGTTGCCTGTTCGATTCGCGACAGGGTGTGTTCGGCCTGTTCCCTGGTTTCAGTCGCAACCACAAACCACATATTCAATGTGTGCGACCGTTCGTAATTGTGTGCGACTTCAGGAAACGCGTTCACAATTGCTGTCACACGATCATACTCATCCACAGGAACACTGAGAGCCGCCAGAACAAATAAACCGCCCATCCGATCCACATTATACATCGGGCCAAACCGGCTCAACAATCCTTTGTCCAGCAGAGCCTGGATCCGTTGTACAATCTCAGACTCCGTGAGATTGGCTTCAGTCGCGATTTTTCTGAAAGGATGCCGTTCCAGAGAAATACCCTCCTGAAGCCGATTGAGCAGTAAGCGATCCATAGCATCAATTTCGGGCGTCAAAATAGCATGCTCCACGTTGTTTGAAACAGTGACGACTGAACAGCACCTCATAATCAACCGCAGTCAGGGCACACCCGGTTTTCAGTTGTTCAATCTGGTTCAGCACAGTGTCTCGACTGGTGCCATGAATCATGCAAAACAGATTATACGGCCATGACGGTGGATTTCTCGGACGGCTGTAACACAAGGTGACAAATTCATATTTTTTAAGCTGTTCCCCGATTTCCTGTTCCAGGTCGTCCGCGATATCCCAGACGACCATGGCATTTGCGTTGTATCCCAGCGAACGGTGTTTCACCACCAGTCCGAATCTTCGGATAATTTGTCGCTCCACCAGAGATGTCAGGCATTCAATGACTTGTTGTTCGGTCAGGCCAATGCTCAGTCCAACTTGCTCATAGGGTTGGGGAACCAGTGGAAGTCCTTCCTGAATTGCTGAGATGACTTGTTGTTCCAACTCTGAAATTCTCATACAGAAAACCCCAGATCAATGTGATACTCTCTCTTCAGAGGCAGAGACATGACGTCATACCCGGTTTGCTGTTGAATGCGTTCCAATACCTGTTGGAGATGCCAGTCAGAGTGTGCTGTCACGACAAACCAGAGCGTATACAATTCATGCTCCCGTTCATAATTATGGGTAATTTCAGGAAGAGAGCTGATTTTTGCGGCAACTTCTTTGAGTTCTCTTGGTGGAACAGGCATGGCGGCCAAGGTGCTCGCCCCCACCTTACCCGGTTTGATCACTGCGCCAATGCGGCTTATCACTTCATTTCCCTGAAGCTTTTCAGCCATTTCCAGCACCTCGCTTTCAGTGAGGCCAAGCTGTTGCGCAATTGCCTCAAAGGGTCTGGCGGTTAACGGAAAATCTCGTTGAAACAGATTGATAAACTTTTTTTCAAGTTCTGTGAGTTGAACTTCTTTCATAGTCCTGCATTCCGGAAAATATTAAGAATCCATCCTTTGCGGAATAGGTTTTGGCCCGGAATGAGGTTTTTGAACATGATCAATGTCATAAATATCGTTTTTTGACACAATGCCGGATCTACCAAACTTTGGTTCCAGCTATGTCGGGTTAGTTTCTTAGAAGTTAAATTCTGCGCAAAATGGCAAAAGGATTTAGCCACAGAGTCACAGTGTCACAGAGTATGTTTTAAAAAATTCTCTGTGTCTTTGTGTCTCTGTGGCAAAAATTGGTTCCGGCTATGTCGGGTTAGGAACCAACTGTTAAATGGATAACGTGCCCCACGGGACGTAGGGCACGAGCAAACTTTTAAAACTTATTCTTTTGCCATTCCAAGTCAAACTCCCCGAACCATCTTTTTTCCCCCCGGTATTGACAAAACGTTTTGTATAAGTCAGAGAACATTCAGGGGTTTATGATGATTCTTAAATGAAATATGGGGGAGGCGGAGGGAATGTCATTTCAAAAAAAATGGGAGAAAATTTGCGAGCAGGTATCCAATCTGGATGACCATGCGTCTATCATGGACTGGGGTGACCTGCTACGAGCCATTGAAGCCGTTGGAAATGCGGTTGATACACCTGCATGGTTTTCTTCCATACAACAATATTTTGACAAGAATATTGGAGACATCCTGACCGACCAGCAATCTGCTTCCACTGTTTTGCCCGGGTTGAAAGAATTTTGTGAACAACTCAATCTCATCCAGAAAAACATTCGTGCGGAAGCCTTCATCAAGAAATTTGTACTGACGTTTTCCAACAAGGAACAGCCGAACAATCGGGAATCCGCAGTGTTTCCGCAAAAGCCGGAAAAGACTCCTCCTGAAAAGCATCCTGAACATCCCGGTGTCGATGAACAGAATGTGCTACAGCACCTGCCGCCGGAAGCATGGACAGATAACCTTTACAGCGATTTCATCAATGAAGCTGAGGATATGCTGGAAGAGACCGATCAGGTATTAAACATCATTCAGCAGTCTGGTGCTTCTGATCAAACTGCGGTCAACACCCTGTTCCGAACCATGCACACCATCAAGGGCACCGCCGGATTCCTCGGATTAATCGATATTTCTGTACTGGCGCACCATACCGAGGATCTGTTGGTGAAGATCCGGGATGGCCAGCAATTTTTTTCCGCCGACAATATTCTTGGGTTTTCGAAAAAAACATCTGTTGAGTTGTGTTGATTTGGCATAAAAATTTTCTGAGCGCCATTCACCCCAGGAGGACGTATGAAAATCCCTTGTATTGAAGCATTACCTTGGTTAGTAGC